>CAZXZI010000141.1:0-6687 GCA_964645165.1 uncultured Ectothiorhodospiraceae bacterium | reverse complement strand
GAATGTCATTGTGTTCAAATACGGCGATAAGATCTTCGCCAATCACCGGTTCATTGCGGTTGCCGTAACAGGTAACGAACATGGCCACTTTACCGGTGGTGTTGCCCACGACTTCGCCCTCTGCCTGTCTACCCACCTTGTTGTTAAACTCTGTACGCAGGGTACGCGAGTGATATTCTGGCAACCGCGCATCGGCATGCACACCCAATACTGACTCCAACAATTTACGTGTAGGTTTAGCTTTGTTGGCTGCGTTAACAATATCGGACACAATAGGGATTCCTGCCAAGTTACCCACGGTATCGGTGCTGGTGAGAATCCTGTCGCGTGTTTTCACATCCCCTTTTTTGAATTTCACTGCCTTGGCACGCAGCATCAAATGTGGGAAATCGATGTTCCAGTCATGTGGCGGCGTATAAGGGCACTTGGTCATGTAACAGATATCACAAAGATAACAGTGGTCCACCACTTGCCAGTAATCTTGTTTGTTAACACCGTCCACTTCAAAGGTAGGCGACTCGTCCACCAAATCAAACAAGGTGGGGAAAGACTGACACAGACTCACGCAACGACGACAACCGTGACAGTGGTCAAATACCCGTTCCAATTCTTTGAACAATGCGGTCTTGGAATAAAATTCAGGATTTTTCCAATCCAACGCATGGCGCGTGGGTGCCTCCAGATTACCTTCCCGCATAGTGCTAACCTTTTTACTATTCGATAAAAATCAGTTCGCTAAAAAACAACAGGGACCGGAACCATTGGCGCCGATCCCTGTGTTTCATCACCACGACAGTGGCGACTCAAAAGACTAGTCGAGTTCGTCCAACGCCTTTTGATAACGGTTGGCATGTGAACGTTCGGCCTTGGCCAGAGTTTCAAACCAATCCGCAATTTCGTCAAAGCCTTCTTCGCGTGCGGTCTTGCTCATGCCCGGATACATGTCGGTGTACTCGTGCGTTTCACCCGCGACAGCAGCCTTCAGGTTATCGGCAGTGGGGCCAATGGGCATGCCTGTGGCAGGATCACCACATTCTTCAAGATATTCCAGATGCCCATGGGCATGGCCGGTTTCACCTTCTGCCGTGGAGCGGAATAAAGCAGACACGTCGTTGTAACCTTCCACGTCAGCCTTGGCGGCGAAGTACAAGTAACGGCGGTTAGCCTGGGATTCACCCGCAAAGGCATCCTTCAGGTTTTGTTCGGTTTTGCTACCTTTCAAAGCCATGATCAATCTCCTCTTTTACTTTGATACAGATGATGTATTCACTATTGTTTTAGTGCATGTCGGCTGACATGCTTTATGTAACCCGCTGGGTAGTGGACATAATATAGACTCGCTCTAATCTCAAAAGCAAGCCATTTTATCGGTTGTTTTTTTGACCAGGTTAAAATGGAGGTGCTCGCTTTTGTCCTCGTTACCTTTTTTCTTTATTCTGCTACGCACAATCCAATTTTGCACCGCAAAAGAAACTGCAAAAAGCTCACCAATGTTACTCCAAGAATTTAACGATATTCAAAAATACTTTCTGATTGTTTTACTTTCGAGCCTGTTGTTAACAGCGCCTGCTGTGGCGGACGTGCAAACAATCACTCATGGCAAAGACTTGATGGTCAGCTGCCAGCAGGCAATAATTGCACTGGATACCCCGCAAGAAACGCCCACAAGCTCAGCGCAAAATGAGGCTTTTCTGTGCATGGCTTACCTCAGCGGGGTGATGGCCACCGCGCAACATGCGAACGAACTGGCTAAACTCCGCTATTCTCAGGCAAGTAATGGTCGTGGTGATCAACACCGCTTCAACCTGTATTGTTTTGACTGGCAGTTGCCTTACCAAAAAATCGCGCGCATTGTGCTGGCATTCGGGCGGAGTAAACCCCGCTATTTACAGAGACCCGCACACGAATTGGTCATTCACGCTTTACAAAAGGCGTTCCCCTGCCGCTAATACGCGCAGTTAGGAAATTAACTCGGTGCAGTAGGACATTAACCAATAAAAAAGGAATCACAGCATGCCCATCTCCCGCCTCTCAATTGACAATTCCGGTTTTCAACAGGACGCCATCGGCGATAGCGGCGTTACTGATGCCGAGATCATGGCCCTGTCGCCTCAACTCGACGGACTTCGTAATAAGGTCAAGCAATGGCAAAATAGCGACGAGGTTAATTTCCTCAATTTGCCGGACAAAACAGATCTAGACATCATCGAACACATCGGTCGTAAATGTACCCGCATGTTTAAGAACACCATCGTGTTTGGCATCGGCGGTTCATCGCTGGGCGCGGAAATGCTCTCCAGTACCCTGGGTCATCGCGCACCGCGCAATCGGGTAAAGTTTTACGACAACATTGACCCACGCACCCTCAGTGAAATTGATGATACAAAATGGGCTGATACCCTGTGCATGGTAGTCTCCAAATCTGGCAACACCGCTGAAACACTCAGCCAATTTCTCACCGTCCTACCGCGCATGGAACGGTATTTAGGCGATGTGGGGCTACGTGAGCACGTCATCGTCATCACCGAAAATCCCGATGGCGCGCTGTACAAAATCGCTGAGCAGCTGGGGATCGAACCGCTTGCCCACCCGGCGGTGGGTGGACGCTTTTCCGTACTCACCTTAGTCGGTCTACTGCCCGCATACATTTCCGGGGTGGACGTCAGCGGCGTAATGGAAGGCGCACGCGCCATGGCCAAGCGTTGCCTGGAAGATGACATTCTGGAAAACCCCGCCTTTGCCAATGGTGCTGCTCAGTACCTGCACACTGAAAAAGGTCGCACCATCAGCGTGTTCATGCCTTACGCCGACAACCTACGCCTGGTAGTCAACTGGTACCGCCAGCTGTGGGCGGAAAGTCTGGGCAAGGTGGACGCCGAAGGACGCCATCGCGGCATGACGCCGATAGAAAACCACGGTGTCACCGACCAACACTCCCAACTGCAACTGATGCTCGATGGCCCCGACGACAAGATCGTCACCTTCATCGCCAACCCCGGCGTGCGGCACGAAGGTCGTCGTGTACCCATGCGTTTTCAGGAATTACCGGCCGTGGCACCGCTGGCTGGCCACACCCTGGGCGAGTTGTTCATCTCCGAACTCAAGGCCACGCGCGAGACCCTGTCGCGCCGTGGCCGACCCAATCGCACCTTCGGTCTCTACGATCGGGATGCCTACGCCATCGGCGAACTGATCATGCTGCTGGAAATGGAAACCGTGGTGGTGGCCGAACTCATGGGCATTGATCCCTTCGACCAGCCCGCCGTGGAAGAAAGCAAGGTGCTGACCCGTGAGTATCTGGCTGATCTGGTTCATGTGGAGTTTTAATACTTAACGACACTGCTAATGTGTCCGTTAACATTAATCTGCCTGGATGTAATTGCTTGTTTTTCATAGCCTGCATCATGATTTTAAAATTTGAGACATGAATTGTCAGCAACCTCTACCGTCAGAGCCTGCCCCGCGTAGCGCTTTGGGCATTCTGGCGAAGGCCGGAATCTAGAATGTCGTTGAACCAAAAGTAGGCGCTCTTAGGCGACCACTGGATTCCGGCCTTCGCTGGAATGACGGATATTAAAGTTAACGGAACAGCAGTGACTTAACAAAAATACATTGGGCCCGTTAAACAGGTAGGCCTGCAGCCACACATAATTCAGATCTGCCTGTTTATCGAAAAGGCGTTTTCCCAAAATGCTTGCGCCATTGTCCGCTCGTTCAGTTCGAGTGTTCAACACGTTCCCCTCTTTAAAAAGCTCTGCTGACAGTGCCCGTCCCCAAAAGAATGCGACCGAATTCCCCGGCAGCCATTTCCAAAACGACAGCACCTTCGTGCCCCGCCCAAAACATCGCTGTAAATAGTCGGCCACTACAGTAAACTTCTGCGCAAAATCATGGTCTGTGTATCACGATTATCTTTTTCGGCAGCGCATTGCACTACCCTTTTCAGATTTTGAAAAATTGACGGAGGTATTACTTGAGTCAACATTCAGCATTTAACGACTTAACCCGATCCATCCAGACCCACATCATCGGCCAACACACCCTGGTCAATCGCCTGCTGATCGCTCTGCTCGCCGATGGCCACCTGTTGGTGGAAGGCGCTCCGGGACTGGCCAAAACCCGCGCCATCAAGACCCTGAGTGATTGCATCGAAGGCGACTTTCACCGCGTTCAATTTACCCCGGATCTGTTACCCGCAGACCTGACCGGCACCGAGATCTATCGCCCCCAGGACGGCAGTTTTCAATTTCAGCGGGGGCCACTGTTCCACAATCTCGTGCTGGCGGATGAGATCAACCGCGCCCCGGCCAAGGTGCAGTCGGCGCTGCTGGAGGCCATGGCGGAACGGCAGATCACTGTCGGCTCGGTCACTTATCCGCTGCCGCCACTGTTTCTGGTAATGGCCACCCAGAACCCCATCGAACAGGAAGGCACCTACCCGCTGCCCGAGGCACAGCTGGATCGCTTTCTGCTGCACGTGTTCATCGATTACCCGGACGCCGCGGAAGAAAAACAGATCCTCCATCTGGTGCGCGACGAAGCCCGGCAAGCAGGCCCGGATACGTCCCCCACAGCACCCCTGACGACGCTCAGCCAGGCCGACCTGTTCGCTGCCCGACAGGAAACGCTCGCGGTGCACATGTCCGCAGCCCTGGAGGATTACGTCATTCAACTGGTGATGGCCACGCGCCAACCCGCCCCCTACGGCGCAGACCTGGCTGGCTGGGTGGAATACGGCGCTAGCCCGCGCGCCAGCATCGCTCTGGATCGCTGTGCCCGCGCCCACGCTTGGCTGGCCGGACGGGACTTTGTCGCGCCGGAAGATATCCAGTCCATGACGCACGACGTACTGCGCCACCGCATCATCCTCAATTTCGAGGCCGAGGCGGAGGGCATCAGCAAGGATCACTTCATCGACCAGCTCATCGCCCGGGTGGCCGTGCCCTAACCATGCCCGTGGTCATTGAGCAACACCCCGGCGAGGGCATTACCCATGTCAGCCAACAGCGCCTGATTCGTCTGAATCAGGCGGCGACTGCGCTGGATCTGCACAGTAGGCAGATTCACTCCCTGCAAAGTGGTCAATACCAATCCCGCTTCAAGGGGCGGGGCATGGAATTCGACGAGGCTCGCCCCTACCAGCCCGGCGATGACATTCGCGCCATGGACTGGCGGGTCACCGCGCGCACCGGCAAGCCACACACCAAGCTGTTCCGCGAAGAACGGGAGCGGCCGGTGCTGCTGTGGGTGGATTATCGACAGTCCATGGCCTTTGGCACCCGCGGTGCTTTCAAATCGGTCATCGCAGCCCAGCTCGCCGCCTTACTGGGCTGGGCCAGCAGCCATCAGGGAGACCGCCTCGGCGGACTGATCTTTACCGACAACGGCCACGTCGAACTTCGTCCCCGCCGGGGCAAGTCAGCCACCCTGCATTTTCTGCAGCAATTAGTGGAACACCAGCCCACGATGGACAGACCGCTCACGGATGACCAGGCCGCCATGAGTCTCGACCCGGCGCTAATCCGCCTCAACCGGGTCACACGCCCCGGCAGCCTGGTATTTCTCATCAGCGATTTTCGTGACACCAGCCCTCAAACCCAAAATCACCTGGCGCGGCTGACCGCCCACTCGGAGGTCATGCTGCTGGCGGTGACCGATAGCCTCGAGGCGCAACTGCCTCCGCCGGGCATCTACCCGCTGAGCGACGGTCAGCGGGAGATTCAATTGGATAGCCGCGACCCCCAACGTCGCCAGGCTTACCAGCAGCGCTTTGCACACCACCACCAGCAACTACAACAAGTGTGCAGCAAACGGGGGATTCATTTCTGGGACGTCTTCACCCACCACGACGTCCTGTCGCGCCTGCAACAGGGGCTGGGGAACGGACGACGCTAGCATGAACCCCCAGGCACCCGACTTACCCCTGCGCGATATTCATTTGCCGCCTCCCGTCTCCTGGTGGCCACCCGCCCCTGGCTGGTGGATCGTACTGGCGCTGGCGCTGCTGATTCCCCTCGTGGTGCTCTGGCTGAAACGACGCCCGCGCATGATCCGCGTGCAAAAAGCCGCCGCCACAGCGCTGCAAGAAGTGCTGCAGGACTACGCTCAGCACAGGAATCCGGCGCAATTGTTAACCGAACTCAGCGCCCTGTGCCGACGCATCGCTCTGAGCTACTGTCCCCGCGATCAGGTGGCGGGACTCACTGGCACAGCCTGGGGGCAAACCTTGAACCAGTTGTCCCGCGCGCCGGTACTGGATGACCGCAGCCAGCAACTGCTCACCCAGGGTGCCTACATGTCGTGCGTGCCAACGGACGTCGCCCCCCTCATCGAGCAGTTAAAAACCTGGGTTGACGGCCTGCCTGCCCGGCGGGAGGAACGGCCATGCTGAGCCTGGACTGGCCCTGGATCTGGCTGCTGCTGCCGCTGCCCTTTCTGCTGCGTTGGTTATTGCCCGCACGACCCAGCCCCAGCCAGGCCGCCCTGCGCGTGCCGCATCTGGATGACTTCAGCCTGGCGCAGGCTTCTGCGGATCAGGCCATGCCGAGTAGGCGCTGGCGTCTGGCGCTCGCCAGCCTCGTCTGGCTAAGCCTGCTGCTGGCCGCCAGCCGCCCGCAGTGGCTGGGCGACACAGTGGAAGTGCCGGTAAGCGGCCGCGACCTGATGCTGGCCATCGACCTGTCCGGG
>CAZXZI010000140.1:0-6712 GCA_964645165.1 uncultured Ectothiorhodospiraceae bacterium | reverse complement strand
GCGCCCGGCGGGGGGGGTGGTGGTGGCAGTCCTGCACCTGCACCTGCACCGGCACATGGTGGCGGTGGCGGTGGCGGTGGCATGATGGGTGGCGGTGGCGGTGGCGGTGGCGGCATGGGCGGTTAAATGCTGTCGGATTATGAGCGAATACAGATGTTGTCTTCTAGGCTCTCGTCAAAATAGTATTTCCAGACTGATTCCTGTTTTACTGATTGTCGAAGGATCCTTTTGATGAAAATATTCATAGTTGCACTAGCGGTTGTAATAATAAGTTTCGCCATGGGTGTGGTGAGTTTTGATGCCGACCGTAAACTTATTGATGACGCTGTTTTGGTGCGTGAGCCAGAGCAAAAGTTTATACAGTTAGAGTTTTCCGCACCGGTGCGTTTGGTGGGCAGTTACCCAAAGAAAACAGGTGATATTTTGCAGGTGAAACTGCGAGTAATTGGTTTGGGTAAGTTTGATGAAAATTTTTCTGTGCTGAATAAATTTGTCGGAGTAGAAGAAGGTAAGGAAATTTATATGACAGCTATGCAATACGAAGGTAATGTGCCGGGTGGGCCCTTTTTGGTGATGAAATTTGATCGGCCTGTGAGCTGGAAAATCATCGAAGGCGATGGTTTGCTGGGCATGAACATTGTGATCAAGAAAGCGTAAAATTATCTTGTGGGAAATATTTTGATAAGTCACTATGCTCGAGAAAATTTTGTTACAAAATAAACCATTAGGGCGTGTTGATATTTACATCAGCACACCTAAGGCATGGAAGCTCGATTGATAGGGTTTACTTTTCAATATGTGTTCGTCTGGCGCAAAGCTGCTGCCGTGACTTCCACCATACTACCATCCAGAAATGCACTGCTCAGTGCAGGTCTCGTCTGCCTGTTATTTTTGTTGGCGGCATCGCCAGGCAATGCATCACAAGTAGTGCTGGATGAAATTAAAATCAAAGAAACAGAAACCGCCACGTTGGTGGATATTCTCTTCGGCTTACCGCTGGAATACCTGAAACACTTCCCACAAAAACGCGGCGAAATTCTACAGATTCAGTTAGGGCTGGATGATGAAAAAGATCGCGTTATTCATAAAGAGGTTCGTGAAGGTGGTGAACTGCTTTCACCCGAAGGTAAGGGCTCCGTTTTGGTGTACGTTACCTATGAAGAGGGTGTGCCGGGCGGTCCTTATTTAACCTTACGTTTTTCACATCAGGTGGAATTCGAAGTTGTTCAGGGCCCGGATCGAAGAAGCCTGCGAGTTAAAATTGCTAAAGAGACAGCGAAGCCTTCGGCCGCAGCGGCAGCGGAAATTAAAAAGCCGAAGTCTGCTGGTGTTGACCTGATGATGGCCAAAGCGCGACAGGCGATTACCTTTGGTAACAACAAAGGGGCGATTAACTTACTGCGTAAAATTATCCGTTCGCCCAAAAGTGAACATACCCAACAAGCCAACGAGCTATTGGGTTTGGCCTTGGAGCGCGACAAACAAATTCCCCGCGCCAAGTATGAATACAAAAAATACCTTAAACGCTATCCCGAAGGTGAGGGTACGGATCGTGTTAAACAAAGGCTGGCGGCATTACGCGATACGCGCGTTAAGGCAAAACGCAAATTGCGACGATCAAAAAACGCGCGTCGAAAGAATCAGTTCATTACCTTTGGACGCTTCACACAAGCCTATAGTGAATATTACCTTGATCGCGATCTTACCCCCGAGGGAGAGTTGCTGGAGACCCAATTACAGCAACAATTATTGAGTACGCATTTTTCCATCAAGAGTCGTTATCGCAGCAAAGAAAGAACGATGCAGGCAATCTTTAATGCCAGCGAGACCCATGATTACTTGGCAAAGGGACGTCGTGATGATGCTTTGGCAAACGACCCCAATGCCGATGTTTCCCGGTTCGATACGGACGAGTCGGATATTCGGCGCATGTATCTGGATGTGGATGATCGCGTGTATGGATACACTGGCCGCTTCGGTCGACAGACCAGCCGTAACGGCGGTGTGTTTGGTACCTTTGACGGGGTTATCGCTGGATATCATGTGACGCCGCAGTGGGAAGTCAGCGCCATGGCGGGCAAGCCGATTATTCGTACATTCTCAGATGTAAAAACATCGGATAAGTCTTTTTATGGCATTAAGGCTGATCTGGAAAGCGTGGACAAGAAATTAGGCAGCAATCAGTTTTTTGTCCAACAGGAAGTGGATGGCATTATGGATCGGCAGGCAATTGGTGGTGATATACGCTATGCGCAAAAAGGTTTTAGTGTATTTGGTCTGCTGGATTACGATATGCTGTACAGCGAACTTAGTTTGTTTAACGTACGGGTGGGTTGGAATTACACAGAGTCCAACAAACTGAATTTTTCTTACAATCGACGAAATCTGATGATGACCAGTCAAGCACTTAATGGCATGTCTGGTGTATTTACGATAGACCAATTACGAGATTTTTTACCCGAATCCGAGATACGCCGTATTGCCAAGGAACGCACCCAGGTGAATGAAACTCTGACGATAGGCAATACGTATCAGTATTCCAAGAACCGTCAGATTAATACCGACGTCACTATGTTGAAGACTTCAGGTGTCCCGGAAGGCGTAAATCCATTGAGGGAACAGCAGCGACTCGATGAAATAGCGAAAAATGGTAGTTCTACCATTGATACCACAGTGTTTGGCTCGGAAGCAACGGACCTACAATTTATTTATTCTTTGCAACTGATTTCCAGTAACACGTTTGTTCAGCGTGACCTGTACGTGCTGGGCCTAAAACATTCGAGCTTTGATACTTACAATGACACGTCTGCCTTTATCAATGCTCGCATTCCCCTGTTTAAAAAATGGCGTACCGGCTTACGTTTGAATGTTTCAAAGCGTGATTCACAGTCTTCGGGCAAGAGCACCACTATTTCACCGGTGTTTAAAATGAATTACCGCTTGAGCCGAGCCTGGTCATTTGATGCCGATATTGGTATGGACTTCGTGGACAATGTTGAATTGCCGGATGAAGTGCGCCAGCGCATAAGGCTATCTTATGCGTACGCTTTCTAACGCCGCATAAAACCAATCGACCGGCTGAATCAGGAACGCGAGCGTTTCATCTCCCGCTTGCCGGAGGGCACCGGTGCCGACAATTTTTCCGCACCCGCTTTTAATAAGATTGCCGCGACTTTCTTTTGTTTATGTTCTCTGGCGATGTACAAGGCTGAGCGTCTGTCGCTGGAAGTGAGACGCACGTCTGCACCGTAACGAATCAACGTAGAAACAACCAAGGGCTGGCCGGATCGCGCCGCTAACATGAGTGGTGTCCAGCCATTGTGATTTTGTGTGTTGGGATCGGCATTTTGTTCCAGCAAAAGTTTTAACAGAGATAAATTGCCTCGTGCCGCGGCATACATCAGCGGTGACCAGTCATCATCATTGGGGGTGTCGGCTTTTGCGCCGTGCGCCAATAAGGCGCGCACGGTGCTTGCGTGGTTGTTGCGCACCGCGAGTATGAGTGCGGTGTCACCCTTGCGGCCATGCAGTTCCGGATTGGCGTGATGTTGCAACAAAGCACTGACGGCTTCCCTGTCACCATTTTCTGCGGCAATACGCAACGCCGTGCGCTGACGATGATCAGTGACGTCAGGGTTGACGCCGGCATCCAGCAGCGCAAGCAGACTTTTTTTGCGTTGGTAACGGGCGGCGTAGGTGAGCGGCGTGTCACCGTGCGGATTTACCAGTTGAGGTGGTGCGCCGCCCTTAATTAAAGTGTGAATGACCTTGCTGTTAGATCGTTCCACCGCCAACATGAGTGGAGAAGCACCGGCTTTATCCACAACACCGGTAGATGCATGGTGCTTGATCAACGCTTTGACGGCTTTCGCATTATTGTAGGCAGCGGCAACATGCAATGCCGTGCGACCATCAATTTGGCGAAGATTTATGTTCGCGCCGTGTGACACCAGTAGGTCAATCATCTTGTCATAATCTTTTGCTGCTGCCGCCATGAGTGCCGTGCGTTTGAAGGGGGTTTGCAGGTTAGGGTCAGCACCACCGGCGAGCAGGGTTTTAACGGTTAACAAGTGGTTTTGCATCGCAGCTTCATACAGGGGAAATGAACCGGACTCATCTTTTTTATTAGGTTTGGCGCCGTGGGAGAGCAGTGCCTCGGTGCTGCCGGCCTGGCCATGCTGTGCGGCGACAATGAGCGCGGTGCGCCCATATTTGTCGGTGTGATTAACCTTCGCCCCCAGCTTGAATAGATCACGCAAGCCGTTGGCGTACCCTTCCTGTGCCGCCCAGGTAACGATCTCGTTGATGTCCAGCGGCTGCTTGCGGGCACTACCGGTGAGTGTCTCAATATCAATATTGGTGAGGGTACCGTTGACGATACCGCGGAGCTTGAGTGCCGCCAGATCCACGCTATTGGAGGCGGCGCGTTGGAACCAGTGTTCAGCCTTGGTGGGATCTTTTTTGACCCCGTGACCCTTTTGGTACATCACTCCCAAGTTGTATTGCGCACGGGGGTGACCATTTTCGGCCGCCTTTTTGAACCATTTCGCAGCCAATTTAAGATTGGGTTTCACGCCCAGGCCACGGCGGTACATGGCACCCAGGCGGTATTGCGCATCTTTGTCATTCTGATCGGCGAGTCGGCGCCAGCGCGTCACTGCCTCGGAGAAGTCACGCATCCGCGCGGCTTCCATGGCCTCTTCGTAAAGCGGATTGGTTTTCTTCTCTGCCTCGGCGTCGGCATCGGCAGATTGGACGGGACAGGCCAGCACCAGCGCCAGTAGCCCCAAACTCAGTCGGGATCCCCAACTCAGACGGCGAGAGAAAGAATGTGAATGTTTCAAGTGAAGTGGGCTCCTAGGCGCGAGTGACTACTGTCTATTTTCATGATGCACGAGGCAGATGCAAGCTAAATAACACGCGGAAACCGTCGCTTATTTGATGTCACCTCAAATTATGTCACACTCCGGGAATCTTGTGTCTGCTGCTGGTTTGGGGCTTTTTCATAAATACCGGGCGCAACAAAAATCATCATGAGGAAACACCATGAACCTGCATGAATATCAGGCCAAAGCATTATTTTCAGACTTTGGCATTCCCGTGCCACCCGGCCAAGTGGTGGCGTCGGTGAGCGAGGCGAAGGCGCTCAAAGGTGACGACTGGGTGGTGAAGGCACAGGTGCATGCGGGTGGTCGTGGCAAAGGCGGGGGGGTGAAACGAGTCTCCAGCGCCACTGAACTGGAGCAGGCCGTGCGTGGATTGCTGGGTGGTATGCTGGTAACTCACCAAACCGGCCCTAAAGGTCTGCCCATCGACAAGCTGTTGGTGGAAGCGCCGTGCGATATTGCCAAGGAATTGTATCTTGGCGCGCTGATTGACCGCAGTCGTAACCAGCTGGTGTTCATGGCCTCCAGTATGGGCGGCATGGATATTGAAGCAGTGGCCGCTAGTGACCCGGAGAAAATCTTGCAAGTGGCGGTGAACCCGATTACGGGCTTGCAGCCGTTTCAGTGTCGACAGATTGCCTTTGGTCTGGGATTGGAGGGCGCGCAAATCCGTCAGCTTACCCAAATTATGTTAGGCCTTTATCGTTTGTTTTTAGACAAGGATTTGAGCCTGGTGGAAATCAATCCGCTGGTGATAACCGGCGACGGTGACCTGCTGGCGCTGGATGCCAAAATAAATCTGGATGATAACGCCCTGTACCGTCACAAAGATTTGGAAGAAATGCGCGACCCCATGCAGGAAGACCTCACCGAACACAAAGCGGCGCAGTTTGATCTTAACTACGTGACCTTGGACGGCAATATCGGCTGCATGGTCAACGGCGCGGGTCTGGCCATGGCGACGATGGACATCATCAAGTTGCACGGCGGTGATCCGGCAAACTTTTTAGACGTTGGCGGTGGCACCACATCAGACCGCGTTGCCGAAGCGTTAAAGTTAATTGTTGCTGACGAAAAAGTGGAAGCTATATTAGTGAATATCTTTGGCGGCATCGTGCGTTGCGATTTAATCGCCGATGGCATCATTCAAGCCATACGCGAAATTGATTTGAAAGTGCCGGTCGTGGCGCGACTCGAAGGCACCAATGCCGAGGCCGGGCGAGAAAAGCTCGATAACAGCGGTTTGTTTATTATTACTGCCAGTGATCTGGCTGACGCTGCCGTCAAAGTGGTAAAAGCGGCCGCCAACAAGTCACAGGAGAATAGCTAATGTCGATTCTCATTAATAAAAAAACACGAGTGATTTGTCAGGGGTTTACCGGTAAGCACGGTACTTTTCATTCGGAGCAGGCCATTGCTTACGGCACAAATTTTTTGGGTGGCGTTACGCCGGGCAAAGGCGGGCAAACGCATTTGGATCGCCCCGTTTTTAACACGGTGAAAGACGCAGTGGACGAAGTGCAGGCCGATGCCAGTATGATCTTTGTGCCGGCGGTATTTGCCGCGGATTCTATTTTGGAAGCAGCCGAGGCAGGCATCAAAGTCATCGCCTGTATTACCGAAGGCATCCCGGTGCTTGACATGGTGAAGGTTAAAGCGGCGCTGAAGGGCAGTGATGTGCGTCTGATCGGCCCCAATTGTCCGGGTATTATCACGCCGGACGAATGCAAGATTGGTATCATGCCGGGGATGATTCACAAAAAAGGTTCGATTGGTATTGTGTCCCGTTCCGGCACCTTGACTTACGAAGCTGTGTATCAAACCAC
>CAZXZI010000139.1:0-6772 GCA_964645165.1 uncultured Ectothiorhodospiraceae bacterium | reverse complement strand
AAGCTGGAAATACTAAACTCCCTTTTCCAGCCACCTCCCCTTGCAGCAACACTATATGTCTCAAGTCTGGCCATGTAAACTCTGGAACCTTGGCAAATCCGCTGAAGAGCAGAAATAAAACAATAATCCACCTTAGATAATAGCTATATCTCATTGTATTTAATAAATGTTTGAATCTTCCTCCAATCGCGCTATTCCAATGCTTGGCTTGTTGCTCATCGTCAGTCTGGTGTTCTTTATTGGTCACTCCAAGCAGGCCGACAGGCCACCCGATGGTTGGGTCGATGGCTGGCGGGAAGTCACCCCTTTCTCCCATCCCCGACGCGCCCTGGCCGCCACCATCGCCAATGGCTATTTATATGTACTGGGTGGTGTTGACGCACAAAACCAGTACGTGCGCACAGTAGAATTCGCACGCATCCTGGCTGATGGGCAGCTCAGCGCCTGGCACGAAACCAGCGCATTAATAAAAGGGCGGTTCTATACAGCCGCCGCCAGCCACGATGGGTATTTGTATGCACTGGGAGGGGGTGGTGGAAGACTGGGCGATGACAACGTGCCACTGGCCTCTGTGGAACGAGCAAAAATTAACGCAGACGGCAGCCTGCAAGCCTGGCAGCAACACAGTTACCTCAGCACGCCACGTCGCGGCCTCAAGGCCACCGTTATTGATCATCGGCTGTACGCCATCGGTGGCTACAATGGGCAATTTCTCAAATCCACCGAATTCATCGACCTGAACCCCGGCCAGCAGCCTGCCCAGTGGCAACTGGATCCCCAATTGGCACAAGTGGATCGTTACATTCATGCCGCGGCAACACTGGGAAAGCGGATTTTCTTGCTGGGTGGGCACGTCCAAAAAGAAGGCCCCATGAGCTACGGGGATGTTGAATCCACCATCGTGCAGGAAAATGGTCAATTGGCACCCTGGCAGATCGCCCCCACTCGCCTGCTCACTGCGCGCTTCATTGCGTCAGCCTTTGCTGCAGATAACTACCTGTACATTGCGGGTGGGCACGATGGCGTACGGCGTCTCGCCTCCGTCGAAATGGCGCATATTTCAGCCAGCGGCAAGGTAACCAGCTGGTCGACGCAACCCGCGTTGAACCAAAAACGCAGCGCAACGGCCGCAGCGATCGGCGGACATTATGTCTACATTGCGGGCGGCATGGATGACGAGGGAGTACTGCGCTCCGTCGAAATGACACAAATCGGCGCCTACGGCAAACTCGGTTATGCTTCACAAACTCACTCAACACTTGCTGCCCCATAAATCTTCGGGCACCATTGCGTTGCCAAACCAGTGAATCTAAGCTGGTTTTACAAAAATAAGATTGTTAACACTCAACTGAAAAGGGGAATGAACAATGCAGGAAATATTACTGTACATGGTCATCGGAATCGGCACACTCGCCGTCGTATTAATGCTGTATCTTGTAACAGAAATTTACAGCACCAACAGTCGCTTTCGTTAGTCGTGTGAAGGCAGCACCTTCAGCACTTTTTAGAGCGCTGCGATAATATAAAGTGATGGCTGAGTGTGGCTGTAAAATCGACACCCAGTCATCGTTTATCGATGTCCGACGAACGCATGGGTAACCAGATATTGACTGCTGCACCACCTAGTTCGCTGCCTGTTATTTCCAGCGTGCCGCCATACACCTGAACAATGTCCCGCACGATAGACAAGCCAATACCATGACCGGCAATATCACTATCTGCCCGACGACCTCGTTGCATCACATACTGCACCATCTCAGGTGCCACGCCCGTGCCATCATCTTCAACGCAAAATAAAACATCCCACTGACCTTCTCTTGGTCCCAGCCGACTTTGAGCCGTGATGCGCACTTGGCTTTCACACCATTTATAGGCGTTATCCAACAGGTTACCCACAACTTCCAGCAAATCGCCTTCATCCCCGTGAAACTCAACGTCAACACCGACCTCAAATGTTGCCCGAACCTGTTTTTCCGCATACACCTTATTGAGCCCGGCCACCACTTTGCGTACCACCTCCTGTACATTCACGGGTGCGGTTAATGCTGTCCAACCCGAGGTCGCTGCACGTTGCAATTGATAACCCGTAATCTGATTCATGCGCTCCACTTGCTCCTGCACAACCAGTGGCAATGACGATTGCTCATTTTTGTTTTCTGCTGCGCTTTGTAATACAGCCAGTGGCGTTTTAAGACTGTGCGCCAAATCTCCTAGCGTTCGCCGGTAACGCTCTAAATGTTCCTGCTGTTGTGACAGCAGAGTATTGATATTTCCCGTTAGTCCTTGAAGCTCCAGCGGGTAGCCCCCCTGCAGCCTGGCCTGTTGGCCTGCTTCAATGGCCGCTAAATCATCTGCGGCCTTTTTTAGCGGCGATAAACCCCAGCGTAAAATAGCGCCCTGCACAGCCAGCAGTAACAATGCCACACCGCCCAGCGAACCCCACAGGTTTCGACGAAATCCCGCGATACGTTCATTTAACGCCGACATATCTTGAGCAACACTGAAAGTGTACGCATGTTGTGGATCCGTAATATCACTCCACACAACGCCATAACTGAATAAATAGAGTTCGCGTCCACCAGATAGAATGATTTTCTTGGCGGATTGTTCTGTCCTTTGCAAACTAATATCAAAAGGCAGAGTAAGATTCTGCATGGATTCGGAACGCCACAACCAATGATTATTATTGCTGCTAATCTGGGCAAACAAGCCGGAGTCAGGATTGGAAAACCGTTGATCCGGAACGGAAACCGGCATGGTTAAATGCCCATTCTCATCGAGTCCGGCAGCGGCAATTAATGTGTACACAGAGCCCAGCAGTTGTTCTTCCAATGCCTGCTCGACACTGCTGCGGTAATTTTTATCCAAGGTAACGCCCGCCAAACCAAAAAAACTGGAAAGAATTGCACTGGCGGCAATGAGCACACGGAGGTTAAGAGATAACATAGAATAGATATCTTACGTACATCTCAACTCAACCATCATCGCTCGTGGGTTCCAGGCCGAAACAATAACCACGACCGCGCCGGGTTTCAATAATGTTTAATTTGTTTTGCGGGTCTAACTTACGCCGTAAGCGTCCCACAAACACTTCAATCACATTACTGTCACGATCAAAGTCCTGATCATAAATATGCTCGGTCAGTTCTGCTTTGGACACCACCTGACCGGCACGTACTATCAGGTATTCCAGGACACGATATTCATAGGCCGTTAATTCAACAGGCTCACCCTGCATTGTCACTTTTTGTGCCAATGAATCCAGCATCAGTGGTCCAAACATGACCGTGGATTGCGTCCAGCCCACCGCCCTACGCAGCAAGGCTTTGATACGCGCAATCAATTCCTCCATGTGAAATGGTTTTACCAGATAGTCATCCCCACCGGCATCAAGCCCTTCCACTTTGTCCTGCCAACGATCACGCGCGGTTAATATCAGGATCGGGAAATCTTTACCCAGCGCCCGCAGTTGACGAATCATTTCGATTCCGGAGATTTCTGGCAAACCCAAATCCACCACACCGACGTCAATGGGGTATTCACGGCCGATAAACAAACCCTCGCGGCCATCGGCAGCTTCGTCTACGGCAAAACTTTCCTGCCGCAAGCGCGCCGCCAATTGTGTGCGCAACTGTTCTTCGTCTTCAACAATCAAAACACGCATAGTTTTATATCAAGAAATTTTCTGAAATTTATCCCACGGCCAAAACCAAAATAGCATTGCGATGGCCAATTAATGACTTTGAGAATTATTGCATGAATATCAATTTCACGCAGAAATACAGGGAGGATGAATGACGTTAAATCATGATTAGCAGGAAGAATTAGAATGATCCGCTTGAGACGAGGATCACTCGTCTCAAGCAAATCAAGGGTGGTGGTAGTCACCCAAAAAATGCGGACTAGGCTCCCAGGGGGTCGGAAGCCATTTCCCTGTCCTTTAAAAAAACTCGGCTATTGCTCAGAAGGAGATTTGAGCAGTTTATTCACCGAGGGACAGCACGAAGGTAACTAGTTTTTCAATATTTGCATCGGAAACGCGCGGCGAATAAGGAGGCATCGGGGCACCACCGGTCACTTTGGTCCAGTTACCTTTGCCACCTTTTTTCACCTTAGCGACCAAGCGAGCCTTGGCACCGGTATCGCCTTTGTATTTCTTGCCCACATCGCGCCACGCTGGGCCGACGATTTTTTTCTCAACACTGTGACAGGCCAGACAACCACTCTTCTTTGCCAGAGCCAGATCCGCCATGGCGCTAGTCGAAGCCAGCAACATCACGCCTAGCGCTAAAATAATTTTTTTCATTAGAATGTCTCCATCGTTTGTTAGGAACGATTCTTCAACCGATGGATAGAAGGTACAGCAGCTAAGCTGAATGCAAACTGAACGCGTTTGCAGAAAAAGTGATAACGCAGATGTTTATAGTAACTTGCTGTACTGACGGGTATTTTTCAATAGTCGATCCCGCGTTTTTTGCCAGGGATCTGCCCATTCCAGTCCGGGTGACAGCAGTGCCTTGCACAGCTTTAACTCTCCGCCAATATCACTGAGGTGCACAAATTCTGGTGCCGGCCCCTCGGCTTTCAGGCAATCCATTCCGCCCTCAAATCCCTGATTGTGGTAATTACCCAGTGGCAGGGTAATACCCACCGTGGGCAGACCCCACGCTGTAGCTGCCGTAGCCTCGCAGGCACCGCCATCCATAAGCCGCCGCTGGTGAGCTTTGGGCAATACTTTTTGTGCCAGATCAGACAACACCTGCAAGGCACCGCTTTCAAACGTCGTGCGTCGGTCACCCAGGCGCACCACCGGCCCCTTGCCCACGTACGCTCCCGGCAAGGTGCGCGACGCCTCCAGGCTGACACTCAGTACCGGGCGTTTTGCGGCCTTCAGCCAGCCCAGTTCAAAATGTTGCACCGCACCCACAAAGCCCACCTCTTCCGCCCGCGTCAGCAAACCGATAAATGGCGCGCCCGAATGTCGGCGCTGTAGATCAATAGCGGTGGAAACAATGGCAAACACGCCCACCAGGTCATCTGCGGCGCGGGTATATAGGCGCTGGCCACTGAGCCAGCAATGGGAACGAAAGGTAAAACTGCCAAACAGATTTTTTGCCTGGCGACCGGCAAAACGTTCTGTCAGCGGGATACCGTCCGTACTTTGAAACTGTACCTCCGCCGTATCCATGGCCCAGCCTGCCTTAAGCAGCCTTGGCTTAAGGAGTTTGGCTTGCACGGTGGCGCCGGTGATCTCTGCCGCAGCATCTGCCACCCACAACCGGGCACCAGACAGATGCTTGAGCGGTGAACCGCCGTGCCACTTTACCGCCAGTCGGTTCGGCCCCAGCCACCTCACCCCATGGAATCCAGGGTGGTCCATATGCGCGATAAAAACTCGTACCGGCTCGTTTTTGTCCCTGCCAGTGCGCCTATTCAGTAATTGCCGATAGGCTTTTTCGGAGGCTATCCCCACCACCAGGTTGCCGATGGGATCAAAAAAATGGGGCACGGCAGCTTGCGCCAAATGTTCGCTGACACAACGCGCAACATGTTGTTCACGAAAAGGAACTGCTGGTTGGCGCAGAATATCTTTGAGCAGGTCGAGACGTTTGGCTGTCAGCATAGACTGCAGTCGGAATAAATGGACTTAATCCGGGTCACGTTGATCGGTAAAGCGTTTCACTTCACCCATGTGAATTTCGCCCTCATGCACCGCACCTTCGGCAATGGCAATAAACGGGCTGGTGAGGCTGCCTTTAATCTGCCCAGTGGAAACAATTTCAATTTTTTCCGTGGCCGTAATCGCCCCTTCCACCCGCCCGGCGATGACGATGCGCTTAGCGGTAATATCTCCGCGCCAGCTGCCGCCATCACCAATCACCACGGTACCGTCGAGGTTGCTACTGCCTTCCACCTTACCCAGTACGATGGTATGCCCAGTGCCCCCAATGGTGCCTGTGAATATACTGCCCGAACCAATGCTGGTAGTGAAACCTTCCACACTATCCAAACTGCGGCGACCCTTGTTATTGGCCAGATTAATTTTGGGTTCTTTGGGCACGTCGACTCCAGAAGCGGTCAGTCGCTAAAACGCTGAAACACCAGTGTGGCATTGGTGCCGCCAAAACCGAAGCTGTTGGACATCACCGTGTTCAATTGAACATCATCAATACGTGACCGCACGATGGGCATTCCTTCTGCTTCCGGATCGAGGGTGTCCACATTGGCTGAGGCAGCAACAAAATTGCCCTCCATCATCAGCAGGGAATAAATCGCCTCGTTGACTCCCGCTGCACCTAGCGCATGACCAGTGAGCGATTTAGTGGAACTGATATTGGGAATCGCATCGCCAAACACCTCGCGCACCGCACCCAGTTCGCGGGTATCGCCCACTGGCGTGCTAGTACCGTGGGCGTTGATATAATCAATATCACTCTCAACCGTGGCCATGGCCTGCTGCATGCAGCGCACTGCGCCCTCGCCGGAAGGCTGCACCATATCGTATCCGTCACAAGTGGCGCCGTAGCCCACCAGCTCGGCATAAATTTTTGCCCCGCGCTGCTGAGCCGCCTCCAGTGATTCAAGTACCAGCAGACCGCCACCACCGGCAATCACAAAACCATCGCGGTCGGCGTCATAGGCACGCGAAGCCTTTTCCGGTGTCTCGTTGTAGTTGGAGGACAATGCGCCCATGGCATCAAACAGCACCGATGGCGTCCAGTGTAGCTCCGCGCCGCACCCCGCGAAGACGCGGCCACGTCCCCCCCACCCG
>CAZXZI010000138.1:0-6815 GCA_964645165.1 uncultured Ectothiorhodospiraceae bacterium | reverse complement strand
TGTTATCTGTACCGATCTTGATTCAAGTGTTGTTTAACGCCGGCATCGCCTATTGGCTTAACAGGGTAGTGCGCTCACCGCATTGCGTGGCTGGGCCGTCAGCACTCATCGGAGCCAGTAACTTTTTCGAACTTGCCGTGGCGACGGCCATCGCCCTGTTTGGTTTTCAATCCGGCGCGGCGCTAGCCACCGTGGTGGGTGTGCTCATCGAGGTACCGGTGATGCTACTGGCAGTGCAGGTGGTGAATCGCACACGTGATTGGTATGAACGCGCCCCCGGCGTAACACCACACGAACAATGCTGCCCTGCGGACACGCATTTGCACGCTGGACATTAGGTTCACTTCGCCAACAAAGCACCTGGCGAGAATGCTGACTGCCTGTACTTAGAACGTCCCATAAAAATCTAACGTGGGGATTTGATCTAACATGTTTGACAACTTCGCCACTCTGATCGCCTACCAATGGCTGGGCCTGGATGCCAGCAGTCATGCCGGCGCCGCATTGCACTTCTTTGTGATGGATACGACAAAGATTTTTGTTTTGCTGGTCGCCATCATTTACGTCATGGGTCTTTTGCGCGCCATTCTTTCAGCAGAGAGGGTGCGCGATTATGTTCGGGGAAAACCCAGGTGGCTGGCTCGTAGTTCAGCAATAACGCTGGGTGCGGTAACGCCATTTTGCTCCTGTTCATCGGTGCCGTTGTTTATCGGTTTTGTCGAGGCCGGGATTCCATTGGGTGTGACATTCTCCTTTCTTATCGCCAGCCCCATGGTCAATGAAGTGGCCGTCGTGGTCCTCGCTGGCATTCTCGGTTGGAAACTCGCCGCATTGTATGTGGCGGCAGGTCTGGTAGTCGCCTACGTGGGAGGGATGGTGATGGAATGGTTCAAGCCAGAACGCTGGGTCGAAGATTATGTGTGGAATATCCAGATGGGTGAGACGGCGCAAATAGAAGTGGATACCTCTTTATCAGGTCGCCACCAGTATGCCCTGGGCGAAGTCAAAGAAATTGTTGGGCGTATCTGGAAGTGGGTGTTGATTGGTGTTGCCGTGGGCGCAGTGTTTCACGGTTTTGTCCCGGAGGACTGGGTAGTGAAACATCTTGGTGGCACTGAAAACTGGTTTGCCGTACCCAGTGCGGTAGTCCTTGGTGTACCACTGTATTCCAATGCCACCGGTGTTATCCCCATTGCCGAGGCCATGCTTAACAAGGGTGTTGCACTGGGCACCACGCTGGCTTTCATGATGAGCATCGCCGCGCTCTCCTTACCGGAGATGCTGATTTTACGTAAGGTCATTCGCTGGCCGGCACTGGCCATTTATGCCGCCGTACTCGCCATGGCCTTCACACTGGTGGGCTGGGGTTTTAATTTGTTTGCACTCTAACTCTTCAAGGAGAGAGACATGAAACACAGCAACGCACTTTTATTGCGGAACGCTAAATGGGGCAAAAATAGTAAGAGGTAATATTGATGAAAGAAATACCACAACTGCATTCATCGATTGTGGCCATGGTCTCGCTGGCATCGGGTATAGCGTCCAATCACCCCGATATGGGTCAGTGCCAACTGGCTCGCCTGCGGCAGGCCGGTGTACCACAACAGCAGCTTGACACCGTCATCGAGGTTGCCCGATATATTCGTGATGAGGCGGGGCAAAAGCTCGACCTTGCTTTTGATGAGGTGGCAGGGAGTGTTACAAATCCAAAAGCTGAAAAGGGTCAGTCGCTGGACAAACAAGAAACCGCGTCAGCCTGTTGCACATCAACCGCCAGTGGGCAGACCTGTTGTTAACTGTTTTTTTAAGGAGAATCACAATGAAAACCATCAAAGTACTCGGCACCGGCTGCGCCAATTGCAAGCGCACCCTGGCGTTGATTGAAGAAACTGCCAAGGCCAAAGGTCTCGAGGTTGAACTGGAAAAGGTTGAGGACATCGGTGCCATCATGGGCTACGGTGTGATGTCGACGCCCGGCGTGGTCATCGATGACACGGTTGTACATGCCGGTGGAGTGCCGGATCGCAGTACCGTTGAGGGCTGGTTATCAGCTTGATGTCAGACGGCAGCCCCAAACCGATTGCCGTGACAATCATCGCCGAGGGTGAAGATGCATTGCGGCTTTTCAAACGAGTCCGTTGTGCGGCATGTGCCTGAACCTGGATCACGACCGGCCACGGTAAGCCGTGAACGAAAGATACAGCTGGTTGGTGATCGATGATTCACCACGCCGACCTGCATATGCTAAAGGCCGTTGAAAGATCGCCGTGTCTACGCAAGAAGAACGGGATGAAATCGAAAGGCAGCTCTTTGCGCCTGCATCATAAAAAAACGTATAACGCTCGAGTAAAAATAATGGAACATGGTTATCACCATTTTAGTGAATTGTTCAAACAGCTCGGTCTGGGAAGCCAGCCCGATGAAATTAAGCAGTTTATCTGCAATCACAACCCGTTGGCAGATCCTACCCGATTACCCGAAGCACCGTTCTGGACTAGCGAGCAGGCCACTTTTCTTCAAGAGGCTTTGGATAGCGATAGTGACTGGAGTGAGGTGGTAGATAAACTCAATGCAGCACTGCGAAAACAACCGTCTTAAACCAATTTAATGAAGGCAGTCATGCTGGAATATGAAATCACCGCAACTCGGACCGATAACCACGGCAGCCTAGTGCACTGCAAACAGGCAGAGCTCATCATTGATACCGACCTCAAGGGACGCGCCGACGCCCTGAACCCCGCCGAATTATTGCTGGCGGCTGTCTCTGCCTGCATCCTCAAAAACATCGAGCGTATCGCACCGATTATTGATTTCCATTTTCGCAGCGTGACGGTGAAGGTGCATGGCGTTAGGCAGGACTCGCCGCCGAAGATGCTGAGTATTGACTATGTGATCAAAGTCGACAGCGATGAGAATGATCGCAAGCTAAACCTGATGCATGACAACATCAAGAAGTACGGTACCGTGTACAACACGGTGGCGCCGGGTACAGCACTTAGCGGGACCCTGCAACGCGCTGACAAGTAACTGGAATAGGCCGCATTTTAAAACAGACAATGATGGATCAAAACAAAACAACTGACAACGATGCTATCCACGTGCAGCCAACCTTTGTGCTGCTTTTTACGATCAATTCAGTGAGCGCATCATTTAAATTTCCAGATGTAAGTGCCAAATTGGAACCGATACCTGATGAAATATCATCTACACATATCCAACACCTGGAACAGGTTAGGCGCCGATTGCTGGGAACAACTTACATCAACGCCCGGCGCATTGAACGCAGGCCGGTCACGCGCTTAGCTTTGGGCGACTTAGCAAAGATGTCTGATTTCGCCGACGTCTACCTAATTACACACAAATCCGGGGCCTTGCTTTGGGAGGTCTGGTTAAATGCGCCGGTTCAGGAATGGAACACCCAATCCTGGCTGGATCGGCTGCGCCTGGATTTAGCGGGAAGTCTGGCGGAAAAGATCTGGCAGGCACTTGTTGCTATAGGGAAACCGCTCGGCCTGAAAGCGGAGGAACCGGATCTTTATTTTCCATTCAGTATCCTGCGTATTTCTGATATGGATCTAGCAATGGCAAAACAACAATATGGAGCAGGAATCGTGCGCCTGTTACACATGGATATTTCAGCAGAACCGATGAAGAGCAGTTTTATTGAATCAGAATTGCATCATGATTTTTGCCTGCGAGAGCAAGGGCTGTCTGTGCTTTCACGCCGGGGTGCTATTGATGTGCATGCGCTTGCCCCCATTGAAGAAGAAAACCAAAACAATACACGATCGGTACCGCGTAATGCCCTGCCTTTTCTCATTACACTGGAGATGTTGGCATTGGAGCGGACCATATTACGGCGCTTTAATCATCTATTAGCAAAAGAACCAGCCTACGACATTGATGAACTCGTTGACCTGAAGCGGGAGGTTATGGATGGCCTGGAAGAATATTATGGCACACTAGCCAATAGCAATAATTTTAGTGCTGCTGCAACGCGGCGTGGTAAAGACTTACTCGGTATTAATGAACTGTATAAATCACTGCTTGATCGCCTGGAAATGGTGACCTTCGCCATCACCACACGCTTTCAACGTAACGCCACACGGATTGGGGTGTGGCTGACTATCTTGTTCGGTGCGATTGAAACTGGCTTTGTTGCCGCATCTATATCGACCTGGTACTACAATCGGGATGCATTGTGGTCAGTCCTCGGCTGGACTGGGGGAATGACGGCCTTTACTGCTATATTGCTGGCACTATTTTTATATCGTAGTCAAAATGCGAACCATACAAATAGACGATAAAAGATCACGTTTATTGAGAGTGGCGACGGCGGCGTCGGTGGCTACAGCGTTTGGCTTAATCCTTGTCAAGCTAATTGCCTGGTTTATGACGGGCTCGGTGAGCATTCTCGCTTCATTGGTAGACTCGGTGATGGACAGCCTGGCCTCGCTGATCAATCTGTTTGCGGTACGTTACTCACTGCAACCAGCCGATGACGAACATCGTTTTGGCCATGGCAAGGCAGAGCCACTAGCAGGCCTGGCACAGGCGGCATTTATCAGTGGTTCAGCGGTATTCCTGATTTTACATGCGCTTGATCGTCTACGTTTCCCTCATGTGGTTGAAGATGTGGCTGTGGGCATTGGCGTGATGTTGTTCGCTATTGTTATGACGCTTGGCTTGCTAATGTTACAACGCTACGTGATTCGCAAAACCGCCTCAACCGCGATACGCGCCGATGCGCTTCACTATGCCAGCGACCTGCTAACGAATATTAGTATTATCGTCGCCTTGTATCTGTCAACCTTGGGCTGGAACTGGGCCGACCCGGTGTTCGCCATCGCCGTTGCAGCCTCTATTTTCTACAGCGCATTTCGTATTGGTTATGACGCCTTTCAAATGCTGATGGATCGGGAGTTGCCAGATGAAATTAAACAACAGATTTGTTCAGTTGTGCTAAATCAAGAAGGCGTACTGGGGGTGCATGATCTGCGTACGCGTCAATCGGGACAAATACCTTTTGTGCAGTTGCATCTTGAACTGGATCAGGATCTACCTTTAGTCAAGGCTCATGCCATTGCGGATGCTGTTGATGCAGATATTAAATCGTTTCTTCCCGATGCAGAAATTATTATTCACCAAGACCCGGTCAGGGTAAAATATGAATAATGAAATTATCCGCCACAAGCAAAAAAGACATCCGCATCTTTTGCCATGTCAGTTGCACTATTCAGGTTATTATTGAGTTTCAGTAGATGGAAAAAACACCACTTCAAGTTCAAGGAAAACCATTATGAATAAACTAAATCATAGACTGCTTTATTCGTTACTCCTTGGACTTGTGGTCGTCGGCGTAATTGTACTCATTGCTATTAAAGGCCCGCTTGCGCCCCTTAATGTGCAAGTAGTGCAGTTGAATCAAGGTGACCTTGAACCGGCGCTGTTTGGTGTCGGAACGGTCGAGGCAAAACGCAGTTACACCATCGGTCCAACACGTACCGGAAAACTACAAGAACTTCTCGTTGATCATGGCGATAGTGTTGTAGCAGGGCAGTTACTCGGACAAATGGATCCTGTAGATCTGACAGATCGTTTACAAAGCGCGCAACTGAATATTGAAAAATACGAACATTTGGTCGAGGCGGCACAAGCCCGGTTTGATGAAGCGAAAAGCCGTTACAAGCTGGCAAAACACGAGGCCAAACGATACCGCAACCTGGTGAAGAAAAAACAGGTCAGCCATGAAGTATCTGAAGCCAAAACAACCGATGCCATTGCCGCAGCCGATCAGGTGCGTGCCGCTGAAGCGGATCTGGAAGGGATGCGCCACGACCTGCAACGTATGCAATCTGATTTAAAAGCGTTAAAGGCACAGGTTGATGATCTGCAACTGGTCAGCCCAACAGTTGGTATTGTCACTGCACGTGAGGCCGAACCTGGCTCACTCGTCGTCAGTGGCACGCCGATCTTACGGATTGTTGATACGGCAACACTCTGGGTGCGAACACGTATTGAACAGCGCGATAGTACCCATATCACCACAGGCCTGCCTGCCGATATCTTTTTACGCAACCAGGCAGATAAAGCCCTCGAAGGACAGGTCGCACGTATTGAACTCATCGCCGATAGTCTCACCGAAGAACGCTGGGTGGATGTGGCTTTTAATCAGATACCCGAGGGTGTAGCCATCGGTATGTTGGCCAATGTCACGATCAAACTGCCCGTGGTGAAACAGGCACAGTGGTTGCCGGCCGCCGCGATACAAAATTTTCAACGTGAAACAGGCGTCTGGTCAGTTCGTGACAACAGGGCCCATTTTGTACCGGTTGAAACGGGCACCCATACACTCGACGGCAAGGTTCAGATTCTTTCGGGAATTGATTCAAGCGATATTGTCGTCAACTATACGGCCAAACCATTAAACGAAGGTCAGAGTCTTAACATTGAAAACCCATGATTAGTCTCGCCTACCGGGATGTATCCAATAGTTTTGGCCGCTACCTTTTAACCGGTATCGGGCTGGGGCTACTCATTGGCGTTACTCTCACCATGGCGGGTGTTTTTCGCGGTATGGTGGATGATGGTAAGGCGTTGTTGCGTTCTGCCGATGCGGATATCTGGGTGGTGCAACAAAATACCCTGGGACCTTTTGCCGAACCTTCATCACTGCCCGATAATATCTATCGCGGTATCCTTGCTATTGAGGGAGTCAGTCAGGCCACCAATGTCGCCTACCTCACGTTGGAGGTGGGCCGTGGTCCACACAGTGTGCGGGTGATGCTGGAAGGCATTGATACTCAACAGAACCC
>CAZXZI010000137.1:0-6850 GCA_964645165.1 uncultured Ectothiorhodospiraceae bacterium | reverse complement strand
GCCGCCGCATGGGTGACCACGATGCCACGACCGGCTCGGCGTGCGATTTCTTCAGCATTGCGCTTGAGCACGTTGACAGTGCCGCCGCCGACGGTGCCCATGCCTAAAAGACCTACTTTGACCGGTTCCACTCTATTCATTCTCCAATGCTTGACGAGATCTCATGTAGGGTGGGCATCGCCCACCGATTATCTTCCACCCAAAATCATGCTGGTGGGTAGTGCCCACCCTACACACTTGGCAAGTCCTGCGTTTTAACACAAAGTGTTTTTTATCCGTCACTTCGGCGAAGGCCGGAGTCCAGGGGGTATAACACTGGATTCCGGCCTTCGCCGGAATGACGAAAATAGAAAGCGCATGAAAATCTCTGCGTTCTTTGCGCCTCTCGTCCTCTGCGTTTACAACACCACGCTCAAAAAAAACCTCATCCCGCAACATCGGCACGAAACATATCGCGAATACCTCGCAGAGCCTGCCGAGTCCGATGCTCGTTTTCGATCAGCCCGAAGCGCACGTGATCATCGCCGTATTCACCAAAACCCACTCCTGGCGACACTGCCACCTTGGCCTCTTTCAATAGTTTTTTGCTGAATTCCAGCGAGCCCATTTCCTTGTACTCTGCGGGGATAGGTGCCCAAACAAACATGGTTGCCTTGGGTTTTTCCACATGCCAGCCGATGGCATTAAGGCCATCGCAGAGCACGTCGCGCCGACTACAATACATGTCGGCAATCTCTTTCACACAATCCTGCGGACCTTCCAGCGCGGCAATCGCCGCCACCTGAATGGGCGTAAACATGCCGTAATCCAGATAGGATTTGATCCGTGCCAGTGCTGCCACCAGGGTGGAGTTGCCCACCATGAAACCCACGCGCCAGCCCGGCATGTTGTAGCTTTTCGACAGGGTGAAAAATTCCACGGCCACCTCTTTGGCACCCGGCACTTCCATTATTGAAGGCGGCCGGTAGCCATCAAACACGATGTCGGCGTAGGCCAGATCCTGAACCACCCAAATCTGGTGTTCCTTGGCGATGGCGACCACTTTCTCGAAAAACTCCAGCTCCACGCACTGGGTGGTGGGGTTGCCGGGAAAATTCAGCACCAGCATCTTGGGTTTTGGCCAGGTGTCTTTGATGGCCTTTTCCAGCTCGGTGAAAAAATCCACATCCGGGGTCAGTGGCACGTGGCGGATGTCCGCCCCGGCGATGACGAAACCGTAGGGATGAATGGGGTACGAGGGATTAGGCACCAGCACCGCGTCTCCCGGTCCAACGGTCGCCAGCGCCAGATGCGCGAGGCCTTCTTTGGAACCGATGGTGACGATGGCTTCGCTGTCGTAATCCAGATCCACCTTGTAACGATCTTTGTACCAATTGCAGATGGCGCGACGCAGACGCGGAATACCACGCGACACCGAATAACGGTGCGTATTGCCCCGTTCGGCCACTTCCACCAGCTTGTCGACAATGTGCTGCGGCGTGGGCTGATCCGGATTGCCCATGCCAAAATCCACGATATCTTCACCGCGCGCGCGAGCCTTGGCCTTCAAATCATTTACAATGTTGAAAACGTAGGGCGGCAGGCGATTGATTCGGGGGAAGTCGTCAAACATAGTTGCAGGTAAGCTCGAGTTAATGTCTGTAAAATCAGGCGTTTGGATCAGCCACCCAGCCGCCGAAAAAAGAGCCAAAGTATACCCCACTCGGACAACATCAGGAACCGCGCCATGCAAGTCAATATCGATAGCGACATCTACTCGTACACCATCCGTGCTTATCAGGCGGGGGAAATTGCCCTCACCGTGCCCTACTCGGCCGAAAACAACCGCCCGCAAATGCCCGGCGAACAAGCGCCGCGCCCGCTGGAAGTGGAAACCGTCACAGGCAGTTTTATCGTCAGCCCCCGGCACCTGCTGCGTGACTGGGCGCCCACGCACATCGACAATCTGCAAGCCGAACACCTCAATGCCATTCTCGAGCTGCAACCGGAGCTGGTACTGCTGGGAACGGGAGCACGGCTGACCTTCCCCGCACCGCAACTGCTGGCCAGCCTGCATCGGCAACGCATTGGTGTGGAAGTGATGGACACCGCTGCGGCCTGTCGTACCTACAATATCCTGATGGGTGAAGGTCGGTTTGTGGTGGCGGGATTGATGAACCCGGCCGCTCAATAAGCACAGACGTCAGCCTATTTTCAAAAATAGCCATGAACATCGAAGCAATCACCCATTACCGCAAAGTGTCCGAGCGCATCGCCGCCTCCGGACAACCCGAAGAACCGCAATTCAAAAACATCGCCAACGCTGGTTTTCAAGTGGTTATCAACCTCGCGATGCCTAATTCCGAGAACGCCATCCCCGAAGAAGGCAATATTGTGACGGCGCGCAAAATGACCTACGTGCATATCCCTGTGCCTTTTGATTCTCCCACTGCCGCGCATTTAAAAACTTTCATCAACACGATGGCAGCCTTTTCTGAGCAAAAAGTGTGGGTGCACTGTGTTCTAAACTATCGGGTTTCCGCCTTTCTTTTTCAGTATCAGCGGCTGGTCTTTAATGCCTCGCACGACGAGGCAAAAAAAGTGATGCTGCCCTCTTGGCAGCCCAATGCCGTGTGGCTAGCCTTTATGGCGCTGAGCAAAGATGATGTTACTGCCTAACCGTTGCTCCCACACTCGCCGCGCAGAATACGGTATCCTTCACCCATGACCGATACGACTTTTGATACTGCTGAGCGCAGCAACACCGACCCCGCCGAAATCGCCAAATTTGAAGCGCTGGCCTCTCGTTGGTGGGATCCCCACAGTGAATTCAAGCCCCTGCACGAAATCAATCCATTGCGGCTCGATTACATTGAGCAACGCTGCGGCGGCCTGGCGGGCAAAACCGTGATCGACGTCGGTTGCGGCGGCGGCATCCTTGCCGAGAGCATGGCCGCGAAAGGCGCGACGGTCACCGGCGTCGACATGGGCGAAGCCCCGCTGAAAGTGGCCAAACTGCACGGCCTGGAATCGGGCGTGCACGTCGATTACCAGCAGATCACCACCGAACACATGGCCCACCAGCATCCCGCCCAATTCGACGTGGTCACCTGCATGGAAATGCTCGAACACGTGCCGGATCCAGCCTCGGTCATCGCTGCCTGCGCACAACTGGTGAAGCCCGGCGGCACGGTGTTTTTCTCCACCATCAACCGCAATCCCAAATCGTACTTATTCGCCATCGTCGGTGCGGAATATCTGTTGCGTCTGCTGCCCAAGGGCACCCACGACTACGCCAAGTTCATCCGCCCCTCGGAAATGGAAGGCTGGGCGCGCCGCGCCGGGCTGAAGATGCAGGACCTCACCGGCATGACGTACAACCCGCTGACCGAACAGTACGCGCTAGGCCGTGATCTCAACGTGAATTATCTGGCGCACTGCACCCGCGAAACATGATTTTTTTATGGTTACTTTTTCTAAAGGGGTTGGAGCCCTTTAAAGTAAATACTGATGTAGAAAACCAAAGTGTCTTGGTTTTAAAGGGCTCCAACCCCTTTAAAAAAGTCGAATCGTGAACAGCCCAACCAGCATCAAAACGGTACTCTTCGACCTCGACGGCACCCTGGCAGACACCGCGCCCGATTTAGCATTTGCATTAAACAGCGTATTAGAGGAACAGGGTCGTGAACCTCTACCCTTAGAGGTCATCCGCCCGGTAGTCTCTAACGGCGGTCGGGTGCTGACCCAACTCGGTTTTGGCCTCAACCCCGATCACCCGGACTTCGACCCCCTTTATCAACGACTGCTGGAAATCTACCGCGCCAACATCGCCCGCGAGACCCGACTCTTTCCTGGCATGGACGAACTGCTCGAACACATTGAACAAAATGACATGAACTGGGGCGTGGTCACCAATAAACCCAGTTGGCTCACTGAACCGCTGATGAATGCATTGGGGCTAAGTCAACGCGCCGTCTGCATCGTTAGCGGTGACACCTGCGACAATCGCAAACCCCACCCCGAACCCATATTGCACGGCTGCCAACTGGCCGGTAGTGAAGCGCAACAGTGTGTGTACATCGGCGATGCCCAACGTGACATTGAATCCGGCCGGCGTGCGGGCATGCGTACCATCGTCGCCCTGTTTGGTTACATTGGTGAAAATGATGTACCCCAGCAATGGCAAGCTGATGTGATGCTGGAGACACCACAGGCCATCCTGAATTGGCTCTCTCCACGATGTGCAGAGGGATGAGAAAACCTGGAGTGAGCGCGACGAATAACAATCCCGCTTTCCGGCATGATCAGCACCGCATTTTTCTGGCCGTGCTTTTTGGGGACGCGAATGGCAGACTGAAAAGCATTGTAATGTATTAGGTAATCAGCGGACTTTTTTGTGAATGTACCAAAAAATAAGTTTTTACGACTGTTGAGCCACAATCGTCTGGCAGCGGGTTTTGCCGTTGCCCTGGCACTGATGACACTTTTGTTATTTGTGGGGCTGACCAGTATGGCAGCTATTCAACATCGTCTACGGGTGATTGTTGACAGTCACAATGTTAAGACGGCGCTAGTGACGCACATGCGCGAAGCGGCGCGAGAACGCACCATCACGCTCTATCAAATGGTCACCCTCACTGATCCCTTTGAACGAGATGCACAATTCCTGTTATTCAATCGCTATGCCGCTGAATTTTCAGCCGCACGTGGCACTCTGTTGAGAATGAAATTATCTGCGCAAGAGCAGGCCATACTTCAGCAACAGGCCGATCTAACCGGAGGCGCGGTGGCTTTGCAGAACCGTGTGGTTGATCTGGCAGTGAATGATGAAACTGAACGCGCCTTGAAATTGCTTTATAAAGAAAGCACCCCAGCCCAAAATAAGGTCTTCGCGCAACTGACGGCATTAAAAGAGTATCAGCACTCAGCGGCCATACAAGCCGCCGATGAGGCCGCCGCAGCCTATGCACGGGCGCGTTCATTGATGTTTGGTCTCGGCGGCGCAGCGTTGCTCATTGGCGGCTTCGTGGCCTGGGTGGTGGGGCGAGCTACAGCTCAGGCAGAAGCGCGATTGTTCCACGAAAAGGAGCGGGTACAGGTCACTCTCGATTCCATTGGCGAGGGGGTAATAACCTCGGATGCTGAAGGTAACATCAGTTACCTCAATCCCATTGCTGAAAACATGACGGGTTGGCGTCAGGAAGAAGCGCAGGGTCGCTCCTTGTTTGATGTGTTCAAACTGCTCGACAGCCATGGCCAGACACCGTCAGAAAACCCGGTGGAACTGGCGATTCAAAAAAACCATGTGGTCAATTTCGAGCAGCACTACCTGCTGGCGCGGCGCGATGGCGATGAATTTGCCATCGAGGTCACGGCGGCTCCCATACCGGACTATGATCACAGCATCGTCGGTGCGGTGCTGGTGTTTCGCAATGTAACGGCGTTGCGTGACATGGCGCATCAAATGGCCTATCAGGCCAGCCATGACAATCTCTCCGGCCTCATCAACCGGCGGGAGTTCGAGCAACGTCTGGAACTGGCCTTGTTGTCGGTGCGCACTGATAAACATCAGCACGTTATGTGCTACATGGATCTCGACCAGTTCAAAGTGGTCAACGATACCTGTGGTCATGTGGCCGGTGATGAATTGCTCAAGCAGATTTCCGCGGTGCTCAAAACCAACGTCCGTAAATCGGATACCTTAGCTCGCCTGGGCGGGGATGAATTTGGAATTTTACTGGCCGACTGCCCCCTGGAGAAAGGCCGCCGAACCGCCGAGACCCTGTTGAAAGTCGTCAATGATTTTCGTTTTGTCTGGATGAATAAATCCTTTGAAGTTGGCGTGAGCATTGGTCTTGTGCCGATTACAGCAGATAGTGGCAGCCTCACCGATGTGCTGGGGGCGGCGGACTCAGCCTGTTATGCGGCCAAGGATTTGGGACGCAACCGGTTACACATCTATCAGCAGGATGACGCCGTTTTGGCGCAACGTCATGGCGAAATGCAGTGGCTACCGCGCATCCGCCAGGCACTGGAAAAAAATCAGTTCTGCCTATACTTCCAGCGGGTTCACTCGCTAGCGGATGGTCGCAATCATGGTATCGAGGTGCTGATTCGCCTCACGGATGCACAAGGTAAGCTGATTCCGCCCATGGCTTTCTTACCCTCCGCAGAGCGATATGGGCTGATGCCCAGCATTGATCGCTGGGTCATCAAAACTACGCTGGCCTGCATGCGCCAACAAAATGCAGCAACTGACGATGTGCAATTATGGGCGATCAACTTGTCCGGGCATTCCCTGTGCGACGACCAGTTCATCGAATTCATTGTGAAGGAGATACAACAGCCGGGGGTCGATCCAAAACGACTCTGTTTTGAAATTACTGAAACCGCCGCCGTGGCCAACCTCAGTCGCGCCATGGAACTCATGAGCCAACTCAAAGTGATGGGTTGTCAATTTGCTTTAGATGACTTTGGCAGTGGCCTGAGTTCGTTTACGTACCTGAAGAACCTGCCCGTGGATTTTCTGAAGATCGACGGTAGTTTCATCAAGGACATGGTTGACGATCCCATGGACAGAGCGATGGTGGAATCGATCAACCAAATCGGCCACCTGATGGGGTTGAAAACCATTGCGGAGTTCGTGGAGAACGACGCCATTCTGGCAGAATTGAAAACCCTGCGCATCGACTATGCACAGGGTTATGGTATTCACCGTCCCGAATTACTGATTGCGGCACAAACACAGGAAGAAGAAACACCCTAGCAAGTGACAACAGCGGGTCTGTCACAGACAGATTCATAGTACTGGATGATTATGGCTATGTTTGCGTTAACTGTTGGTCAATTTTTCGTAAAGCTTGAAGTAAAA
>CAZXZI010000136.1:0-6906 GCA_964645165.1 uncultured Ectothiorhodospiraceae bacterium | reverse complement strand
ACTGGACACGGCAGCGCGACCAACAACACGGCGATGAAATCGCGCTCATCGCAACCGGTCTGCTACTCATTGCCCCCGGCACCCTTGGCCTGACAGACAACATGGCAGTGGGCCCCTACCTGATCGCCGCCTTCGGCCTGGGCTGGCTACTCGACCGAAAATACCGCGCCTCGGAACACGTCATCAGCAGCCTGTATTTTATCCAGACCCTGCTGGTGGCCATCACCATCACACTGCATCCTATCGGCCTGGCCTACCCGCTGGCACTGGCCTGGCGTTGGTACAAAAACCCCAAATCACCGCGACAGCAAAAACAAGTGTGGATTGGCCTCGCCGTCGCCACGGGGATTATTCTCGCCATGCGCACCGGCTGGATCGCCCTGGTCTGGATGGAAAATCCCATCCTCTCACTGAGCCGTATTTTTCAGGATACGGGAGACAACATCCTCACCGAGATCAGCAGCATTCCCGGCATCATCGCCGCCGTTTTGTTGCTGTTGGTGTTATTCAAACAAGGCCGTAGCCTGCTGAATGATCTGTTCGGTAGCTGCCTGCTACTCGGCCTGCTCATCGGCCTGGTCATCGCTGACATCAACTGGGCTTACATTGCGCTGGTGATCATTTTGTACGGTGGCATTCCGCTACTGATCCGCGCCAATCTGGCGCTGGGAAAACATGCCGGCTTTATCGGTCAGCGCGGCCTGGTAATGGCCGTTCTACTAGTCACCGCAACACTGTTCATGCAAGGCGACAAAGCACACGGCGCGCGTCTGGAAAGCGGCCTGCTCTCACCCACCGACGAGCTGATTCAAACGCTAATCCCCGAAGCGGCCAATCCGGACAAGCATTTCCTCGCCGCCAGCCAATGGCCGGCACGCACCATGCTGATAGTGCGCGCCGACGTGCTGCCGCTGCCACCCGCTGCCGAAAATGGCCCGAAACAACTGGCGATGATCAAAGGCCTGACCCATTTGATTTTCGATCACAACGATCCGAACAATACTGTTCTCGCCCGTAACTTTCGTGAAATGACCGGTGCCACACTTACCCTGGCGCGGCAGCCTGGCGGTGTCATTCTCGCGGTGCGCGATGCATCCAAAAAAGACCCACATACTGCCAAGCCAGTAGCGCCGCTCAGTGGCGACAGCCCTGACGTGCCCATCAAGGATAAATCAAAAACACCCCAATAAGCCCTGGCAAAGCCGCGTATAATGCCAGCATTCCATCGCGCACCAATTAGGTGTGCGGCCAACGAAATATCATCCCCCATGAGCTGTTTAAAACCATGAGCCGTTTAAAAGAATCCGACAACAACCACATCGAGGTTGGCGTTGAAACCAATTATCTGGAAGAGCAATCCTCACCCGAAGACGAGCGTTTTGTGTTTACCTATAACGTCACCATTCACAACGCTGGTGATGTGGCCGCCAAACTGATGACTCGCCACTGGATCATCACCGATGCCAACGGCAACGTGCAGGAAGTGCACGGCGAGGGTGTGGTGGGCGAAAAACCCTATCTGCGCCCCGGCGAATCCTTTGAATATACCAGCGGTACCGTACTCGAAACCCCCGTAGGCAGCATGTCTGGCAGTTACCAAATGGTCACCGATAACGGTCACGCCTTTGATGCCGACATCCCCGCGTTTACCTTGGCGTTACCGCATACCCTGCACTGACCGAAGGTATCGAGAGGCGAGCATCGAAGTGTCTTTTCTGGCACCGCAGCGCTCGTCCCTCGTCACTTTTTATTGCGTCGCGTATGAATGCTGATTTTTTCCAGCCACTGCGCAACTCTGCCCCAAAACCACTCCAACGCTCGCCGATAAGTCGGGCGCACTTGCCAGGCATCAAACTGGCACTCTTTGCTATTAGCAAAATCCGCGACAAACAATTCACACACGCGCAGTGCAAACTCGCTGTTCTCAATTTCCTGATTGGCTTCCAGATTCCACAGCAAATTCCAGCGATCCAGATTGCTGGAACCCAGCGATACCCAGTCGTCACACAGCAGTATCTTGGCATGCACAAAACGCGGCTGATATTCAAAGATACGTACCCCGGCACGTAACAGGGAATAGTAATACTGATGTCCCGCATAACGCACCGCAGGATGATCCGTCTTCGACCCCGGCAGCAACAGGCGCACATCCAAACCGCGTCGGGCAGCCCGGCGCAAAGCGCGCAACAGGCTGCGTGACGGTACAAAATAGGCGGTCACCATCCACACCCGACGTTCCGCTTGACGCACATGCTGCACAAAAGACCGGTGAATACTCCGCCGCCCAAAACGGGGGCCGGCAACCACCCGCCCCGCCTGCCCCCCGTCACTGCCTTCTGCAGGAACACCAGTGGTTTCAATCTTCCCTGGAAATACCCGATGCCTCGCCCAGCGCCACCAGTTGCGACGAAACAGCAGCAGCCAATCCGCTACCACCGGCCCCTCAATTTGTACTGCCACATCGTGCCAGAAATCCTCCGGATGCGAATCTACGTCAAAAACATCGGTCAGCCCGACGCCGCTCACGAAGGCCTGCCGCCCATCCACCACCAGCAATTTGCGATGATCGCGCAACAGGTTACGTCGTAGATGGCCGAAACGCAGGGGGTTATAGCTCAGCAGATGAATGCCGGCAGTAGTGATACGCTGACGGTCGCGGGCATGCAAACCACGTGAGCCAAAATCGTCAAACAATAAATAAACGCCCACATGCCGTCGTGCCGCATCAGTTAGAACGTCAATAAACTGATCCAGCAACACCCCTGATTCCACCAGATACATTTCCAGCAAAATTTGCGACTGAGCCTTACGAATACTTTCCAGCATAGCCGGAAAAATCTCTCCGCCGTCCACCAATAACCGGAAATGATTATTCTCCCGCCAGGGAAACTGCCGCCGAAAAATATTCGCCATCAAACACACTGCCCAGGTTGCCTATCTGTCCATAAAGTGTAAGCCCAAAGTGGATAAATTACCTTACTCAGGAACCACCTCCAGCGAACCGATATTTTCACACAAGCCAAGCAACCTCTTTACCATACAAGCACACCATTACTAGACAATTGGAAGCCACCATGAACGACACCAATGAGGTAACCCAGGAAAAGATCGACGCCATTCTACGCGGCACCACAATCCCATCGCCGCCACAGGTGATTGTGGACCTGCAAATGGAAATGGCCATGCCTGGCCCGTATCTCAACGCCATAGCCAAGCTCATCGCCGGTGATGCCGGCCTTGCTGGCGGCGTGCTAAAAACCGTCAATTCTGCGATTTACGGTGGCGGTAGCGAAGTCACTTCCATCTCCAAGGCGGTAATGATGTTGGGCATGAATACCATCATGCGCGTCATCAATACTCTCTGCCTGCGTAACGAAATGATGAACATGGATGAGATTACCGACCACTTGTTTGCCTCCATGAACAGCTTCTGGGATTCCGCCAGTGACGTCGCGCACAGCAGCGTATTTATTGCGCGGCGGTTGAATTATCCACGTCCCGATCAGGCCTATGCCCTGGGTCTGTTTCACAATGTGGGGGGTACCGCTGCTAATCCTCACGTTTGATAACTACGCCGAGGTCATGCGCGAGTCCTACGAAAAACCCGCACCACGAATTTTCGACACCGAAAACCAACTCATCGACACCAACCTCGCTTGCTGGGATTCTCTGTCGCCCGCTCCTGGAAGCTACCCAAAAACCTCTGCCAGCTGATTTCTCAACATCACAACACAGAAATTTTTCAGGACGGCAACCTCGAAAACAGCGACGACAATACTCTGCTGGCCATCCTCAAAATGGCCGGGCATATCAGCGGGCTTTACCGCTGCATTGGCGGACAACCCAATAATCCCGAATGAAGTGCCATCGGCAAAAAGGTACTCGAATACGCGGGCCTGAACAGTCTGGATTTTGATGACCTACTCAGTCCGGCGCATGATCAGGGCCTGGGACAATTGCAGTATTTTATGTGACCGTTACGCTCGAACTGATACGTACGAACCAGGTTGATCTCACGGTGCGAGGCAAGCAATAAGACCGCCAATGAATTAGAATTACGGCTTTAACCCAGCGTGTAATCCCACACCAAAACCAGTGAATAAAATCCCTCTCGACAATCGTTACGCCACTCTGGGCGACGGGTTTTTCGTCAAGACCCATCCATCACCCGTAGCCAACCCCGCATTGATAAAATTTAATGAAGGTCTCGCCGAGGCGCTGGGGCTGCCGGCGCACAGTCTTGACCCTGCCCAAAGCGCCGCGATTTTTTCCGGCAACCAGATCCCCGACAACGCCGAGCCGTTGGCCATGGCCTACGCGGGGCATCAGTTTGGCCACTTTAATCCGCAGCTCGGCGATGGCCGCGCCATCTTATTGGGCGAGATCGTCAATCCGCACGGTGAACGATTCGACCTGCAATTAAAGGGCTCAGGCCGCACCTTTTATTCCCGTGGCGGTGATGGTCGCGCGGCACTGGGCCCGGTACTGCGTGAATACCTGGTCAGCGAAGCGATGGAAAAACTGGGCGTAGCCACCACGCGAGCATTGGCCGTGGTCACCACCGGTGAAAAGGTGGACCGCGAGCGGCCGTTACCGGGCGGCATTATCACCCGCGTCGCCACCAGCTTTGTGCGCATCGGCACGTTTCAGTTTTTTTCCGCGCAGGGTGATCTGGAGTCCATAAAAAAACTGGCCGACCACGTGATCGAACGCAACTACCCAACCGCACAGGATGCCCATAATCCCTACCTCGCCTTCTTTGCCGCCGTGGTTGATCGTCAGGCAAGATTAATCGCGCAGTGGATGCAGCTTGGTTTTATTCACGGCGTGATGAATACCGACAACATGTCCGTCGCCGGAGAGACCATCGATTATGGCCCCTGCGCATTTATGGATGCCTACGCCCACGATCAAGTCTTCAGCTCCATCGATCGTGATGGACGCTACGCTTACAGTAACCAGCCATCCATCGGGCTGTGGAATTTAACGCGACTGGCCGAATCCCTATTGCCGCTACTGACGGACGACACCGACGCCGCCATTGCCATCGCTCAGAACGCCCTGCAAAGCTTTATCGAGACCTACGAGACCCGCTGGCTTGCTGGCATGCGCGCCAAATGCGGCCTAACCACAAGTATGGAATCCGACGCAAGCGCAGATAAGGCATTGATCGATGCGCTGCTCGATACCATGGCTACCAACAACGCCGACTTCACGCTCACCTTCTTTCATCTTTCGCGATTAAATAAACAAGCAGCGGATGAACCCAAGGAACACGACAAGGCCTTGCGGGCTTTGTTTGACGACCCAACCCAACTGGATGCCTGGCTTGTTCAATGGCGCAAGCGCTTAAATGACGATACCCAAAGTGACGAGCCGCAAAGCGACGCACAACGACACGCCACCATGCAGGCCATCAATCCCGTTTACATTCCTCGTAATCACCAAATAGAGGCCGCGATTCGCGCCGCAGAGGATCATAACGACTTTTCTGTTTTTCACGCCCTGCACGAGGTGTTGCAGAATCCGTATCAACAGCAGGAAGGCAAGGATCGCTACCAGCTACCACCCGAACCGGATGAAGTGGTGACACAAACCTTTTGCGGTACCTGAGAGAAGGCCGCCCGCTAAACACACCCCCTTCCCGCAACCCGCTCCCCACATCCCGCTCTCTACTTCCGCTCCCCATATCCCAAATAGGTTTTTGCTTTTCCATAGATCGCGGCATAATCAGGCATCAGGCATGCTGCCTGCGTAAAAAATGGCACGCTAACGACGGATCGATAGACTGATGGACAAGACACAATGAACTGGGACGACATGCGACTCTTTCTGGCGGTGGCCCGCACCGGCTCCATCAGCGGTGGCGCCAAACAGCTCGGCGTGCAGCATTCCACGGTCTCCCGCCGTCTGCGTTCACTGGAAGAAAAACTCGGCGCACGTCTGCTCGAACGTAAAAAGACCGGCTACGAACTCACCGTGGCCGGCGAAAACATCAAACAGTCCGCGCTTCGCATCGAGCGGGAAATGCTCGGCGTTGACGAGACGCTACTGGGCAAAGACACCAACCTGGTCGGCCCCCTGCGGGTCACCGCCATCAACAACATGGCCTCATCCGTATTGATGCCCATGTTCGCCCGCTTCAGTGACGAACATCCCCAGGTAGACCTGCACATCATCGTATCCAACATGGACGCCAGCCTGGCGCAGCGCGAAGCCGATGTCGCAATTCGACTCACCAACGCGCCCACCGACACCCTCATCGGCAAACGCCTGCTCACCGTTGCCTCCACCATTTACGGTAGCCGGAACTACCTCAAAATAATCAAACAAGAAAAATCAAACCCAAAATGGATCGGTGTGAACTGCTGCGTGTTTCATAAAACCTGGACCAAGCAATATTGCGACCATCAGCAACATAATTTTTACAGCGACGACACCTTGCTCACCCTGTCGGCCATCAAAGAAGGACTAGGCGTCTCCTACCTGCCCTGCTTCCTCGGTGACGCAGACCCCCAACTGGAGCGCTACTGCGGACCCGACGAACAACATGACCTGGGACTCTGGATACTGCTGCACCCTGATCTAAAACGAACCGCGAGGGTACTGGCGTTTCGCGACCACATGATTCAAAGTATTGAAGTGCAGCGGGATTTATTTGAGGGAAGACTGCCGAAAACACTGTCGTAATAAGGATTAATTGGGTCTGACCCAAATGGCACTTACCTAAGTCGGAAATCCTGAATTTCCCAGTATATTCGTCATCCTGACCTGCGCCGGGATGACAGTAGTATGAGACATAAGTAAGCGCCATTCCTCGCTGACCCGGTTTTCTTCGCCGCCAAGCTCACACGTTGAGGCTGTAGAAAAACCTGTGGATAAGTTTTGCAGAAAAATAAATCGTAC
>CAZXZI010000135.1:0-6919 GCA_964645165.1 uncultured Ectothiorhodospiraceae bacterium | reverse complement strand
AAGCCCTTGGTGCATTCACCGGCCACATATTCAAAATGGGGGGTGCCGCCGCGAATCACCGCACCTAGCGCAATGATGGCATCGTATTCTTTTTTTGCGGCCATGCGTGCCGCCACCAGTGGCATTTCAAAGGCACCGGGCACTTTGACTAACTGTAAATCGCTATCATTGGCGCCGTGGCGTTTCAGCGCATCGATCGCACCGTCCACCAGACTGTCCACCACAAAGCTGTTAAAGCGCGCGGCAATAATGCCAAAGCGTGCGCCGTGTACGATGAGATTGCCTTCGATTGTTTTTATGTTGCTCATGATATTTTCCGTTATTACTTGGTTAAACGATTTATTCCCTCCCTCTCCCTCAAGGGGAGAAGAAGTAAAAAATGACGGTTAACCGTGATTGATGTATTCGACCACTTCCAAACCAAAACCGGACAGCCCGTGCATGCGTTTCGGCGCACTGAGTACGCGCATCTTGCGTACTTCCAGATCTAACAATATTTGTGCACCCACACCATAGGTGCGCAGATCAGGGCTGGCCTCACGTTTGATTTCCACCTCGCCCGCATCTTCTTCGGCATAATGAGAGATACGGTTCAATAATTCGACCTCACCTTCCGTCTGCCCCAGCAACACAATAACACCTTCGCCGGCCTCGTGGATGTAACGCATGGCACTCTCTAGTGGCCAGCTCACATCAGAGCGCTGCATGCCCAGCACATCGCCAAGATAATGCGGCATGTGCACGCGCACCAGGGCTGGCTGGTCACGTTTGATCTGTCCTTTCACCAGCGCAAAATGCACGCCACCATCGAGCCGGTCTCGATAGGTCACCAGACGGAATTCACCAATCTTGTTTTTCAGCACGCATTCGGAGACGCGTTCAACGCTGCGTTCGTTTTCCAGCCGATAACGAATCAGGTCCGCAATGGTGCCAATCTTGAGATCAAACTCAGCGGCTACTTTTTCTAGATCGGGTCGCCGAGCCATGCTGCCATCTTCGTTAAGAATTTCCACGATGACCGAGGCGGGTTCAAGCCCCGCCAATCGCGCCAGATCACACCCCGCCTCTGTGTGCCCCGCACGGGTCAACACGCCACCCGGTTGCGCCATGATGGGGAAAATATGCCCCGGTTGAACAATGTCTTCTGGCTTGGCATCTCCCGCTACTGCTGTTTGCACCGTCACCGCACGGTCGGCTGCCGAAATGCCGGTAGTCACACCCTTGGCGGCCTCGATGGACATGGTGAAGTTGGTGGCGAAGGCAGCATTGTTGTCATTGACCATCAGCGGCAGACGCAGTTGTTCGCAGCGTTTCTGACTGAGGGTGAGGCAAATCAAACCGCGTCCATGACGCGCCATAAAATTAATGTCTTCCGCGCGCACCTGACTGGCGGCCATGATCAGGTCGCCTTCGTTTTCGCGGTCTTCATCATCCATGAGGATGACCATTTTGCCGGCACGCATGTCAGCGACGATTTCTTCAATGCTGTTCAGTGATTTATCCATGTGTTTCCAATACTAACTCAAACTGGTTCATGGAACCTTTGGTCTGGTATGACCGAAGGTTCCTATAAAAAGCCCCGTGATGCCAGCAGCTCACGGGAAATACCCGGACTTGTGGGGTCCGCGGAAGCCGATAACAGACGCTCCAGATAACGCGCGATGATATCCACTTCCAGATTCACCTTCTGCCCAGCCTGATACTTGCCCATGGTGGTAGCCGTCAACGTGTGCGGCACAATATTCAACTCGAATTCATTACTATCGACGGCGTTGACCGTGAGACTAATGCCGTCCACACAAATGGAACCCTTGGCGGCAATGTATTTCGCCAACGCATCCGGTGCCTGAATGCGGAATCGTTCAGAGCGCGCATCGGACCAGCGGCGTTTGATTTCAGCCACACCATCCACATGCCCGCTGACCAAATGCCCCCCCAAACGCGTTGTTGGGAGCATAGCCATTTCCAAGTTGACTGGTGTGCCTTTGGCAAAGGCGGCCACCGTGGTGCAGGCCACAGTTTCGGAGGAGACGTCTGCCGTAAAACTATTGGCATCAAATGCCACCGCCGTCAGGCACACGCCGTTGACCGCGATGCTATCGCCCAGATTTACGGCGCTCATGTCCAGCCCGCCACAGCCAACCACCACGCGAAGGTCGCCGCCGCGCGGGATCAGTTCGCGTATGTCGCCGATGGTTTCAATGATGCCTGTAAACATTTTTAAATTCAGAGCCCAGAGTGAAGGGGGAAAATGAAAGAGAAACCCATTTTTACAGTCTTCGTTATTTCCACTAATAATCCCCTCTTCCCCTTGGGGAGAGGGTTAGGGTGAGGGGATATTTAAACCACCGCAGCACGTTGCTGCGCAACGCATCCCTCATCCTAACCTTCTCCCCTTAAAGTGGAGAAGGAATATTACTCACAGGTTATTCTCAACCTCCAATCATTTCCCACAGCACGAACATCCACTATTTCCAGTTTGACGGCCTGATCCATTTTTTCCACGCCGGGCAAATTCAACAGACCGCGTGCGTTACTGCCCATCAACAACGGCGCCATGTAGACCACCAATTCATCAAACAGGCCCGCTTGTAAAAAACTGCCACAAAGCGTGGCACCAGCCTCGACAAGAATTTCATTAATGTCGTGACGCACCAGGCAATCCATGACGGCGTGCAAATCGACACGTCCCTGGTGTTCTGCCAGCACTTCCACTTCAGCACCGGCATCACGTAACGCTGCAGTCTTTTGCTCATCGCTGCTCACCGTCAACACCAGGGTACGGCCGGGCAGTGATAGCATCTTTGCACCAAGCGGCATTTGTAACTGACTATCCAACACCACACGCAGCGGTTGTTGCACTGCTTCGTCCAACCGCACAGTGAGTGAGGGATCATCCGCCAACACAGTGCCAATGCTGGTGATAATCGCTGCACTGCGCGCACGCAATCGATGCACATCCTGCCGCGCTTCTGCACCCGTAATCCACTGACTTTCACCCGAGGCCATTGCGGTGCGGCCGTCCAAACTCATGGCCATTTTTCCGTACACATAAGGCCTGCCACTGCGCATGCGTTTAATGAATCCGGGATTGAGCGCTTCGGCCTGCGCCTGCATCACATCGCTGCGGGTTTCGATGCCGGCCTTTTGCAACTGCGCCAGACCCTGCCCCGCCACCTGCGGGTTGGGGTCTTGCATGGCCACGACTACTCGTGTCACGCCCGCGGCAATTAACGCGTCGCTGCAGGGCGGTGTGCGACCATGATGACAACAGGGCTCTAACGTAATATAGGCGGTCGCGCCTTTTGCTCCATCTTTTGCCCCACCTTTTACAAGAGCATCCGCTGCCCGCAAGGCATTGATTTCTGCATGGGGTTCACCAGCACGTTGATGCCAACCTTCGCCCACCACTTTATCATTCTTGACCAACACGCAGCCGACACGCGGATTGGGGTCAGTAGTAAACAAGCCGCGTTGCGCCAACTGCAATGCCCTGGCCATAAAACGATGATCAGCAATCGACACGTCATCCGTCATCTTCGTCGTCCAGCAGATTCATCTGATTTCGGCGTTGTTCCGCCGTCGGTGCTTTTTCCAGGCGTTCAATTTCTTCGCGGAAAGCGTTCATGTCTTCAAAACTACGGTACACCGAGGCAAACCGCACATAGGCCACATGATCAAGATCGCGCAACTCGTCCATTACCCAGTGACCCACGCGCTCCGCAGCTACTTCGCGCTCACCCGTGGTGCGCAATTGCTTTTTGATGTGTTCAACGGCAGACTCCACACCTTCAGCACCCACCGGACGCTTTTCCAGGGCGCGCACAATGCCCGCACGCAGCTTGTCCTCAATAAAGGGTTCTCGCCGACCATCATTTTTGATTAACTTGGGCATCACCAACTCTGCGGATTCGAAGGTGGTGAAACGTTCACTACAGGTCAGGCATTCACGGCGACGACGCACCTCATAGCCGTCGTTCGCCAGGCGCGAATCAATAACTTTGGTATCGTCGGCTTCGCAGAAGGGACAGTGCATGTTTAGGGAACCGAGTTACGAGTGTCGAGTTTCTAGGGAAAACATCACTTTTTTCCTAGTTCCTAGTTACTCGTCCCTCGTCACTTATCCGTAAACCGGCAAACGCTTGCAGATTTCCAGCGCCTGCTGCTTAACCCGTTCAATGGTAGCGGTGTTCGTAGCGTCAGAACTGACGTCATCCAGCACGTCACAAATCCAGCCGGCCAACTCAATGGCATCTCCTTCCATAAAACCACGGGTGGTCATCGCAGGTGTACCGATACGAATACCGCTGGTGACAAAAGGCGACTGCGGATCATTCGGCACGCTGTTTTTGTTCACGGTGATGTTAGCAGCACCCAGCGCGGCATCAGCTTCTTTGCCAGTGATGCCTTTATCGATGAGGTCCACCAGGAACAAATGGTTATCCGTGCCACCAGAAACAATTTTGTAACCGCGATCTTGCAAAGTACTCGCCATCGCACGGGCATTTTTTACAACCTGGGCTTGGTAAGTTTTGAATTCAGGCAACAGTGCTTCTTTGAAGGCCACAGCCTTGCCGGCGATAACGTGCATCAGCGGGCCACCCTGGGAACCGGGGAACACGGCAGAGTTGAGTTTCTTTTCAATCTCAGGATTGGCCTTAGCCAAGATCAGGCCACCACGCGGGCCGCGCAGGGTTTTGTGCGTAGTGGTAGTGGTGATGTCGGCAATGCCCACCGGGCTGGGATACTCACCGGCTGCAATCAAACCAGCCACGTGCGCCATGTCCACGAACAGATACGCGCCGATGCTATCGGCGATGTCGCGAAAACGCTGCCAATCTACCACGCGGGAATAAGCCGAAAACCCGGCGATAATCATTTTAGGTTTATGCTCATTGGCCAGTGCTTCTACTTGCGCGTAGTCAATCTCACCGGTGCTTTCATCAAGGCCATATTGAATGGCATTGTACAGCTTGCCGGAAGAACTAACATGAGAGCCGTGAGTAAGATGCCCACCATGCGCCAGGCTCATGCCAAGAATCGTATCGCCTGCCTGCAACAGCGCCAGATAAACTGCGGCGTTGGCCTGTGAACCAGAATGCGGCTGCACATTGGCGTAATCCGCGTCAAACAACTCCTTAGCACGGTCAATAGCCAACTGCTCGGCCACATCGACATTTTCGCAACCACCGTAATAACGCTTGGCAGGATAACCTTCAGCGTATTTATTGGTGAGCACGCTGCCCTGCGCCTGCATCACTCTAGGACTGGTGTAATTTTCAGAAGCGATGAGTTCAATGTGCTCCTCCTGCCGGACTTCCTCGGCCTGCATGGCATTCCAAAGCTCGTCATCGAAACCCGCAATCTTCATGTCTTTTCTGAACATTACCCTTCCCCTGCCTAAATAGTGGTTTGACCTTCAAGCACCCCGGGATGGCTAAAACACACCCTAAAAGCGCTAAAAAAAAGATGATGATTGTAGCACAAATCATCCTCTGGCCAGCCCGCCTCAGTCCAAAAAATTCCCCGCAAACCCTCAGAAAGCCTTCAGTTTGCCGAATCTTCGGCCGACAAGTTTACGAGGAGGTAAAAACCCAGGAAATATGACTACCTTGACAGCCGAATCCTTGATAAAAATGCCCCGCTTTCGCCTTGGCGTCCGCCAAAAAGTACTGCTGGTGCTGCTAACCGTACTGCTGACCGCCTTGAGCATTAGTAGTTGGCTGGCCTTGCGCGAAGAAAAGGCCAACATGTTGAAAGAAGTCGATCAGCGCGGTTCATACATTGGCCGTTTTGTCGCCAAATCCATGGCCTTCAGTGTAGTGGGTTACGACTATCACACGATTCAATTATTACTGGATGAACTCACTACTTCAGCTGAAATCGATTACGCCAAAGTGACCAATGCCAAGGGTAATGCCATGGGCGAGTCCGGTTCTGCCGGCTGGGGAACAGGGGTTGAACAGGCCTCTAACGAAGGTCTTGTGATGTTTACCAATGACATTCGAATTGATAATGAAAGCGTCGGCACCCTCTATCTTGGGCTCAGTACGGCGCGCATCATGGCGCGATTGGATGATCAAAAGTTCGTTCTACTCAAACGTGAAGCACTGATTATTTTGCTCATTGCCTTCGGTGAATTCTTCGCCCTGTCGTACATTATTGTCCGACCTGTCGGCAAGATTACGAATTACCTGCGCAGTAACGTGGATGACAGCGGAAAACTTGTTGGCAATATTCCGCTGGTTAGCAATGACGAATTTGGGCAACTGGCTCATCAATTTAATGCCCTGGGCGAGCAACTCAATGAAGCCAACGATAAGCTACACTCCAAAATCGAGTCTGCGGACCGGCGTTTACTGGAAACCAATCAGCAGCTAAAACAACTGAATGATGAATTTAAGCTGCTCTCCATAACCGACCCGCTCACTGGCCTGTTTAATCGCCGTCACTTTGATGAACTGATGGAAACTGAAGTCGGCTTGAGTAACCGCCACGGTGATCCCAACAGCATTCTACTTATTGATATCGACTTATTTAAAGGCGTCAACGACACCTATGGTCACTACGTGGGTGATCTCGTACTCAAATCAATGACACGCATTTTGCAGGAAAATCTACGGCGCACCGATGCCGTTTGCCGCATTGGCGGTGAAGAGTTTGCCGTACTCTGCAAACGAGCCGACAAGGCCGGGGCAATGGAAATTGCAGAAAAACTTCGTAAGGCCGTTGAGGAAACACCCATGGCGCCGGAAACCGATGACGAACTGATGATCACGATCAGCATCGGTGTTGCCAGCGTACCCTACAATGCAAATAACACCACGCCTAAACAACTGTACAAAGATGTCGATACCGCTATGTACTACAGTAAAAACAATGGGCGAAATCGCGTCACGCATATCTCTGACATGTATCG
>CAZXZI010000134.1:0-6959 GCA_964645165.1 uncultured Ectothiorhodospiraceae bacterium | reverse complement strand
ATTGAAAATAGCCTGATAATCCGGGTAAAAGGTGGTAATTTCCTGTGGATAAAATGTGTATATCTCACGAAATCCAGTTTTCCACAATATTGTCCACAGGATTCTCTCGAATTATAAACAGCTTATAAAAATCTGGCTCTGTGAGTTATTTATTCACATCCAGGTGCTTAATATGTCAGCTGGATAGAGTACGCATGATATTCGAATAATCCTCCATTATGCGCGTTTCCGTTATCTTTAACTCAGCGATTTTCCGACAGGCATGTAAAACTGTGGTGTGGTCACGTCCGCCAAAAGCATCTCCAATTTCAGGCAGACTATGATTTGTCAGCTCTTTCGCCAAGGCCATAGCAATCTGCCGTGGCCGCGCAATGGAACGGGTTCGCTTTTTAGACAATAACTCGGCTACGCGAATTTTGAAATATTCCGCCACGGTTTTTTGGATATTTTCAATGGTAACCAATTTATCTTGCAGGGCAATCAAATCTTTGAGTGCCAATTTGGCAAAGTCTACGGTAATGGGCTGACCGGTAAATTTCGCATTGGCAGTCACCCTACGGAGAGCACCCTCCAACTCTCGAATATTCGAACGAATGCGCTTGGCGATAAAAAAAGCCACTTCCTGTGGCAAGTCGGCCTCGAGTTGGGTGGCCTTGCTCATTAAAATGGCCACGCGGGTTTCTAGCTCCGGAGGCTCAATGGACACGGTGAGTCCCCAGCCGAAGCGGGATTTCAGGCGTTCTTCCAGCCCGGAGACCTCTTTGGGGTAGCGGTCACAGGTGAGAATAATCTGTTGCTGGCCTTCCAGTAAGGTATTGAAAGTATGGAAGAATTCTTCTTGTGATCGCTCTTTTCCCGCGAAAAACTGAATATCGTCGATAAGCAGGGCGTTAACAGAACGGTAATAGCGCTTAAAATTATCGATGGCATTGTGCTGTAGTGCCTTGACCATATCTTGTACAAAACGCTCGGAATGGAGATAGACGACTTTCGCAGAAGGATCACGTTGGACAATCAAATTGCCCACGGCATGCATTAAGTGAGTTTTGCCGAGGCCCACTCCCCCGTAAATAAACAAAGGATTGTAGGCACCGCCAGGATTTTCCCCAATCTGAAAAGAGGCTGCGCGCGCCAGCTGGTTGGATTTGCCTTCGACAAAATTCTCAAACGTCGCCGTCGGATTCAGCCCACTGTTATGCGAGACATTGGTGTTACGATCTCGAAAATTGTTATCTGACCGACGTTGCGTCCCACCAGGGGGCTTCAAACTGGGGCTGCCTGCACTACCCGCCGCTCGTTCATGGCGCGGGGTGTTAAGAATATCGGGGATATTTCCGCCGATTTCCAACACCACAGGCTGGCGATTTGCTGCTCCATTTAATTCATCTAACAAGGCTTCGATACGTTCCAGCAAACGCGTATTCACCCAATCCAGCACGAATCGGTTGGGAGCCAACAAGCGTAGTTGTGCGCTATCTTCCATCACCTGCAACGGTCGGATCCAGGTATTGAATTGCTGACTGGAAAGTTCGACTTCCAAGTGACTAAGACAGTGCTGCCAAGCCTCCGCGTGTGTACTCACAGCTCCCCCGAGGTATCATTTTTATGTTGAAATTATTGTTTTCTGGATCACGCGTTGATGATTCTGCCGTATTATTTGAAAACGATCCTGAAAGTTTGCAGAGTCTACGCTTCTCAATGTAAGTTATCCACACCAGTGGACAATTTTAGCATGCATGGCAAGAAAGCCTTAATTGCTTGACAGAATAGGGATTTTCGCTGTATTCTGCGCCGCTTTTTACGGGTTTCAGGTGATTATCGCGGCGGCACAAGCGCAGCGTTAAAAGCTGAATTTACACTGCGATGAGCAGTGACGAAAATAAATATTTTCGATTTTTTATCACATTTTTAATCAAGCATAAGCGGACAGTAAAATGAAAAGAACCTTCCAACCTAGCAATCTTCGCCGTAGCCGCACTCACGGTTTTCGGGCACGTATGGCCACTAAAGCCGGTAGAAAAATTATTAGCGCGCGCCGTGCCAAGGGCCGTAAACGTCTTTCAGCCTAAGTATTTTCTGTAGCCAAATACCTCCGTGTTTGGCTACATTTGTCTGTCTGCTGACCTGCGACGTTGCGGTGGTCGCTAATGCCAGATAATACCTCTTTACGATTCGCCAACGGTTTCCCACGTCAGCATCGTTTAATCAGTAGCGATGACTTCCAACAGGTTTTCAAGCGCACCGAATATCGGTCAGTGGATCAACGTTTGACGGTGCTGGCCCGGCAAAACGAGCATGAATATGCGCGGCTGGGTCTGGCGATCAGTAAGCGCATTATCAGAAAGGCAGTGGGGCGAAATCGAGTCAAGCGTTTAGTGCGTGAGAGCTTTCGCCAGCACCAGCAGTTACTTGCAGGATTGGATATTGTGGTGTTGAGCCGAAATGGTGCACCGCAGGCAAGTAATGCTGAATTGGCCATATCACTGCAGTCTCATTGGCAAAAAGTAGTAAAACAACTGGCGAAGCAGCGAGCAAAACAACAATGCGCAAAAACCTGATTTTTTTGATACGAATTTATCGTTATGCGTTAAGCCCGCTAATGGCTTCGCATTGTCGTTTTTATCCCAGTTGTTCCTGTTATGCACAGACAGCCCTGGAACAGCACGGCATTTTACGCGGTGGCTGGTTAGCACTACGCCGCCTGTTGCGTTGTCATCCCTGGCACCCCGGTGGTGTTGATCTTGTGCCGGAAGCCCAGGCGAACCATTCCGCTTGTAAACACACGCAGCATTCAAAATAGAAAAAAATGGATAATCAAAGACTCGTTTTATTTATCGCCCTCTCGTTGGTTATTTTATTGCTGTTCAGTGCATGGCAACGGGAACATCAGCCGCCAACAGTGGCTAGCGAATCATCAGGTGCGAGCATTTCTCCAGCAGGAGATTCTGCGAAAACACCCACAAGTACCGCAACGATAGATGTACCCACCGCTGCCCATGAAAATAAAACCGTATCGGCAGCCGTTGCTACGCCAGATTCCACGCTAGATTCGACGAAGACAAAAATAGCGGCTACTGGTCAGCGCATTTCAGTTGAAACGGATCGTTTACGGGTAGAGATTAATACCCTGGGTGGTGAAATTTCCCGCGTTGCCTTGCCGACCTTCCCCGTCGCGCTGGATAAGCCCGACCAGCCTTTCCAATTGTTAGATGACCGGATGCCAAAATATTTTGTGGCACAATCAGGTCTACTCGCCTCACAAGGTAAAGCACCGGATCATCACGCGCTATATACAGTAGAAAAAACAGAATATGTATTATCAGCAGGGGAAGATGAACTAAAAGTGCATTTACATTGGGCAGATGGTAAGGGCATTGACGTGATCAAGACCTTCACATTTCATCGTGATAGTTATGTTATGGCGATGGACGTGGAAGTAAAAAACAACAGTCAGCAGATTTGGAAAGGCCGCGCCTACGAGCAAATGCAGCGCACAGAAATGGCACGCGAATCCATGTTTATTTACACCTATACCGGCGGTGTGGTTTCCAGTAGTTGGGATCCCTATGAAAAAGTTAAATTTAAAGACATGGCTGAATGGAAGCCGGAGCAGAGTTACAACAAAGGCGGTTGGATTGCCATGTTGCAGCATTATTTCATTGGCGCCTGGATACCTGCAAAGGACGCAGCCAGTCATTTTTATAGCAAGGCTCTGGATGATGGCCGTTTCTTACTGGGCGCATCCGGAGAGGAGCGCAGTGTTGCCCCTGGCAGCAGAGAGCATTTTAGTAGTGAATTTTATGCCGGCCCCAAAGCGCAGCATCGATTGGATAAAATCGACCCTAACCTTCGTTTGACCGTAGATTACGGTGTGTTAGATATCCTCGCCAAGCCGGTGTATTGGACCATGGAAAAAATCCATAGTGTGATGGGCAATTGGGGCCTGGCGATCATTTTTGTTACCCTGATTATTAAGCTGATCTTTTTTCCTTTATCTGCCGCCAGCTACAAAAGCATGGCCAACATGCGCCGGCTTTCGCCGAGACTCAAAGCACTCAAAGAACGTTACGGGGATGATCGCCAGAAAATGAGCCAGGCGATGATGGAGATTTACAAGAAAGAAAAGATCAATCCACTGGGGGGCTGTTTGCCTATTCTGGTGCAGATTCCGGTGTTTATTTCCCTGTACTGGGTGTTGCTGGAAAGCGTCGAGCTGCGCCAGTCACCGTTCTTTTTGTGGATTAGCGATTTGTCCACCAAAGACCCCTACTATGTGTTGCCGGTGCTCATGGGCATCAGCATGTTCATCCAGCAAAAACTCAATCCACCAGCCATGGATCCGATACAGCAGAAAGTGATGCAGGCCTTGCCCATCATTTTCACCGCCTTTTTTGCCTTTTTCCCGGCAGGCCTGGTGCTGTATTGGGTGGTTAATAACTGCCTGTCCATCGCCCAACAGTGGTACATCACGCGCAAGATTGAGGCACAGGCAGCCAAGGCGTAGTCTGCCGGCTGCCGATGGGAATAGAGGATAGTGACCACCGTCACTACCGCGGGTAGCGACACCATCGCGGCTCTGGCCACGCCACCGGGTCGTGGCGGGGTTGGCATCATCCGACTCTCGGGATCAAAATCGGCGGCCATTGCCAGCCATCTGCTCGGCCATCTGCCGACCCCGCGCCACGCCGAATACCTGCCTTTCCATGCCGGTGATGGAGAACCGCTGGACACCGGTCTCGCCCTATATTTTCCCGCCCCTCATTCGTTCACCGGTGAAGACGTGCTTGAGCTGCAGGGTCACGGTGGTCCGGTGGTGATGGACTTGCTACTGCAACGCTGCCTGTCATTGGGTGCCCGTCCGGCGCGACCCGGCGAATTTTCCAAACGCGCCTTTCTCAACAATAAAATGGATTTGGCTCAGGCAGAAGCGGTGGCCGATCTCATCGACAGCGCCTCTGCGCAGGCAGCTCGCCTGGCAGTGCGTTCCCTGCAGGGTGCGTTTTCCCAGCGCATTCATGCCTTGGTGGATGCGTTAACCGAGCTGCGTATTTACGTGGAATCCGCCATCGATTTTCCCGAAGAAGAGATTGATTTTCTCGGTGACGGCCAGGTACAAACGCGACTCAGTGCCGTGATGCGCACGCTGGAAGAAACCCAGGCCGCCGCCCAGCAGGGCAACCTGTTGCGTGAGGGCATGACCGTGGTTATCGCCGGGCGACCCAATGCTGGCAAGTCCACCCTGCTCAATGCGCTGGCTGGGCGGGACTCTGCCATCGTTACCGACATTCCCGGCACCACCCGCGATATCCTCCGCGAACACATCCAGCTTGATGGCCTGCCGCTGCACATTATCGACACTGCCGGCCTGCATGACAGCGACGATGCGGTGGAACAGGAAGGTATTCGTCGTGCCTGGGTAGAGATCGAAGGTGCCGACCGTATCCTTTTATTGCATGATGCCTGCCAGTCCTTTGATGCGCAGGAGCAGGATTTGTTGAAACAACTCAGCCAGGCAGGGCCACCCATTACCCTGGTGCAGAATAAAACCGATCTGCTGACGGCAGAACCCGCACCGGTCAATGCACCGGAGACGGTAGAAATAACAGTGTCAGCCCACAGCGGCGCAGGACTGCAAGATCTGCGCGAACACCTCAAGGCCTGTGTTGGTTTCGAGGCTAGTGGTGAAGGCCAATTCATGGCGCGACGTCGGCATCTGGATGCTTTGGCCAGTGCCAAACAACACCTCGAAAATGGCCAAAGGCAATTACAAGATCACGCCGCCGGTGAATTGCTGGCGGAGGATTTACGCCAGGCTCAGCAGGCGTTAGGTGAGATTACCGGCGAGGTGAGTGCCGATGAATTGTTGGGGCAGATTTTTTCCAGTTTCTGCATTGGCAAATAACGCACGAGCCAATGAAGATCGTTCTCAAACACTCCGCCGCCATTGCTACGAACGCTAGCACTGTTACCAGCGCCATTGTCTGGATCGGTCTTGCCCTCGTCGGTGCTAACGCTGTGCAAGCGGAGGAAACCACGTGGCAGTACTGCGCTCCCTCGCCAGCGGTCAATACGGCAATGCCGGATACCGCGGTGAAGGCGGAAGGTGGCGCGATGCGTTTCACCGCGGACACGGTGAGTAAAGAGGGTGACGAATATCGCCTGCAGGGCAAAGTTGTGGGCGCGCGCGGCGATCAACAGCTCGAAGCGCAACGGCTGTTATATAACGAGCAGACGGATCAGGCGCGTGCAGAAGGCGAGGTGCGTTACCAGCTAGGCAATCGTTTATTGACCAGCGATACGGCCAGCCTGCAGCTGAACAAGGACACGGGCCAATTCAGCCCGGCGCGTTTCTGGCTCACCGACAAACACATTCGCGGCCAGGCCGAGGTGGTGGCATTGAAGAGCGCCACCGTCAGTGAGTTGCAGGGCGCACAATTCACCACCTGTGACGAGGGTGATAACGCCTGGCTACTCAAGGCCAGTAGTCTGCGTCTGGATACCGCCGCCAATGAAGGCATTGCCCACCACGCGCGCATCGAATTCATGCACGTGCCATTTTTTTATTTTCCCTATTTGAGTTTCCCACTACAGGGACGCAAGACGGGTTTTCTCGCCCCCTCCATAGGCAAAACCACGGTGGGCGGCAGCGAACTGAGCACGCCATGGTACTTGAATATTGCGCCGAATCGTGATGCCACACTAACCCCACGGGTGATGTCCAAACGCGGGGTGTTGCTGCAAGGGGAGTTTCGCTATCTCAACGAGAACAATGCCGGTCAGTTGGACGTGGGGTATTTATCCAATGATCGGGTCTTCAACGATGATCGCAGCACATTGCAATTCAAACATGCGGGTGAACCCGCCGCAGGCTGGCGCACGCGAGTGGATTACCGCTACGCCTCGGACAATGACTATCTGGATGATTTTGGTAGCAACCTGGCCAGCAGCAGCATCACCCA
>CAZXZI010000133.1:0-7158 GCA_964645165.1 uncultured Ectothiorhodospiraceae bacterium | reverse complement strand
GAACACCTGCTGTTGGTTTTGACGAGTAATGACATTCACCACACCGCTATAGGCAAATTCACCATAAATTGTCGAACCCGGGCCGCGAATCACTTCAATACGCTCAACCTGCTCGGCAGGAATCGACAAAGCGGTGCTTGCCACGCTCAACGTAGAGTTAAACGCCACGCCATTGAGCATCACTTTGATTTTGCCCGAGGCAAAGACTGAACCGATACCCCGTACGAAAACCTGATTCGTGCCATCACTGGCAATAGAAAGCTCAATACCCGGAATCAGCGCCAAGGCCTCGCCTGCGGTGCGAACCCCCTTTTCCAGCAGATCCTCGCCATACAGTACCGAGACCATGCCTGGCACAAAATCAACATTCATCTTGGTACGAGTGGCAATCTTGGTTTGCTGATCCAGCGCGCCCAGCAAGGCCTGTAACGCATCATCTGCACCGGGAGGCGACTGCTCTTCTGCCGCTGATGTCAACGTAGGTATCAACAACACACTACCCATTGCGGCGGCCCTACAAAATTTGGTGAATCCCCTAAATACCGTTTTCATATTCGTGTCTCGGTTAATTTTCCGAATCTGGTTTTTTATCCGTCGCGCGACCTGCTTCGCCAGCCCGCGCTACAACGGTGCCTACGAATTATTCAGACAACTTCTCGTTAAAATTTTCGGCAATCTTCGAGGAAACTTAAGCGGCTACAGGCAATTAGCTGAATTCGTTCAATCTTGGCGACAGTCTAAATCGCAGGCACAAAAAAAGGGCCCGAAGACCCTTTCTGGTCAATATTGACGCCCTCAGCTTAGTGTCGCCTGCGCCGCCGCCACAGCCACTCCGCTCCTAATGGGTGCTCCCATGTCGGTGAGCACCGTATCCAGCGCACCCAGGCAGAACATCACATTTTTGGCACTGGAAGCATGCCCCATCAAGCCGATACGCCAGACTTTGCCCGCCAGCGAACCCAGCCCGGCGCCAATTTCCAGGTTGAACTCGTTGAGCAAACGCCCGCGCACCGCGGCCTCGTCCACCCCCTCGGGAATGGTCACTGCATTGAGCTGAGGCAGACGCGCCGCCTCGGGTACCACAAAGGACAAGCCCATGGCCTCAAAACCTGCACGAAGCGCCAGATGATTCTTCATGTGCCGCGCCCAGGCAGCCTCCAGCCCCTCTTCCTGCAAAATCACCAACGATTCATGCAGGCCGTACAGCGCGTTCACCGGTGCGGTGTGGTGGTAGGCGCGTTTGGCACCAGCGCCCCAGTAACCCATTACCAGATTCAGATCGAGAAACCAGCTTTGCACGGGCGTCTTGCGGTTTTTAATGCGCTCGACAGCAGCATCACTGAAACTCACCGGTGACAGACCCGGTGCACAGGACAGGCATTTTTGTGAGCCGGAGTAAATCGCATCGATTCCCCACTCGTCCATTTTAATCGGCGTACCACCTAACGAAGTCACCGCATCCACGATGGCCAGGCAATCGTGGGCATGGGCGATTTTCACCAGCGCCGCCGCGTCAGACTGCGCGCCGGTGGAGGTTTCGGCGTGCACAAAGGCCACGGTACTGGCATCCGGGTTAGCCTGCAGCGCAGCTTCCAGTTTTTCAGGGCTCACCGGCATGCCCCACTCGTCTTCCACCATGACCGCTGTGGCGCCGATACGCACCACGTTCTCTTTCATGCGGCCACCAAAAACACCATTCTGGCAGACGATCACCGTGTCTCCGGGCTCGATAAGATTCACAAAGCAGGTTTCCATACCCGCCGAACCGGGGGCGGAGACCGGAATGGTCAGTTCGTTTTTGGTCTGAAAAGCGTATTGCAGCAGCTGTTTCATTTCATCCATCAGCCCCACAAATTCCGGATCCAGATGGCCGATGGTGGAACGTGCCATGGCATTAAGAATCCGTGGATGCACGTCTGACGGGCCAGGGCCCATGAGGGTGCGCACGGGGGGAATGAAGGTGGAAATCGTCGGGGTATTGGTAGACATGGCGTTTAATCTCATTTGTTCAGTGGAAAAATAAAAGGCAACGAAAAAAGTGCTCGGCTAATCAAACAACACGTGGGTCAAACACCGTCATCCCGTCGTAGATTAGAACCTAGGCGTTCGGGAAGCGGAGATTTTTCTAGATTCCGGCCTGCACCGAAGTGACGGAAAAATTGAAATCACGCCCAAAACAGCCACACACTTTTATCGATTACCCTTTTCTCTGCTTTCTAATAGTTGACTAATTTTATAGGTTATTAGTCCGGCAGGCAATCCGCCAGTAACTCTACCCAATGTTTGACAGGCACCGTTGCGCTTTGGCGTAAGTGCAGCAAACAACCGATATTGGCACTGACAATGACCGATGGCGATTCCGCCTGCAAGGCAGCCAGTTTATTGGCCTTCAATGGTTCGGACAACTGTGGCTGAAAAATGGAATACGTACCTGCCGAGCCGCAACATAAATGACTGTCTTTTACGCCCGTTAGCTCAAACCCGTATTGCAGCAAAATATTTTCCACCACGCCGCTCAAGCTCTGACCGTGTTGCAAGGTGCAGGGGGAATGAAAAGCGACTCGTTTCAGCGACGCGGTTGCTGGCACCGTAAAATTTTTAACCGGTACGACGGCAATCAACTCCGACACGTCTTTTACCAACGCAGATACTTTAGCCGCCTTTGCGGCGTAGTCTTTGTCAAACCGTAAGTAGTGAGCGTAATCTTTCACCTGCAGGCCACAAGCGCTGGCCGTGCTGATAATCGCCTCCACTGGCGGGGTCGAATTCTCCACTACACTTTTGTCGAGGTACGGCCACCAGGCATCAATGTTACGACGCATAAACACCGCTGCGCTTTCTGCACTGGACAGATGCTGATTCAACGCGCCGCAACAACCGTCATCCGACAAGCGAAGGACACTGATGCCCAAGCGATCCAACACCCGTGCCGTAGCTAAATTGATTTCCGGTGCGGCGACGGATTGCACACAGCCATCGAGCAACAGCACTTGTCGATCGTGCCGCGCTGCAGGCCAATGCCCGGTTGGCTTCGATACAGGCGGAATCGCCTTACCCAACGTCTTTGGCAACAACCCGCGCAGCGCTCTCGCCAAACGACTAACCACCGCGAAACGTTTGGGAAAAGGCACGACCTGCAAAAGCCCCCAATACTGCAGGCGTTCGGACAACTTTCGCGGTGCGCGATGGGCCACTTGTTCACGGCCAATATCCAACAGACGATTGTACTCAACGCCCGAGGGGCAGGTGGTTTCGCAACTGCGACAGGTCAGGCAACGATCCAGATGTTTACGAGTAGTCGCAACGTCTACCTGACCTTCCAATAACTGTTTGATGAGGTAAATGCGCCCACGTGGCCCGTCCAGTTCATCGCCCTGCAATTGATACGTCGGGCAAGTGGCATTGCAAAAACCGCAATGTACGCACCGGCGCAAAATGGCATCAGCCTCGCGACCTTGCGCAGTGGATAAAACGCTGGCAGAAAGTTCGGTCTGCATTTACAGGCTCTCGTACAGCCGACTGGGATTCAAAATACCTGCGGGGTCGAAGGCGGTTTTAAGCTGCCGGTGTATTTTTTCCAACAGCGGATTTAACGGTGCGAGAAGTGCCTCTGTCTGCGTCAGCAACGTGGCATGTCCTCCCACTTTCAGCGCGGCTGTTTGTACCACATCAACACTCGCCGTGGTTATTAACCAGCGCTGTGCGCCACCCCAATCCAGCAGACATTCTCCCGGCAACGTGGCTTGATTAAGAGCTGGCGTGGCCGGCGGCACAGACAAACGCCACAACGCACCTGTATTTCTGAAAAAAGGCAGACGGCGTTCGCGCAGTTCTTGCCAGAAGGTTTCGGCATCGTTTGGCATTTCGCTGACCGAAAATTTCGGCAACATTTTTTGAATACGCGCCATCGCCGCAACAACAGCCGCTTGCACGCCGGATAAACGCACCCGTAATTGCGCTACTTGCTGCGCCGTTGCCGGCAAGTGACAGGCCGCAGACAATGGCAAGGCGGTATTGGCCAAACGAGACAGGGTTTCAATCGCCGTCGCTGCATCCATCTCGACTTGCAAAGTACGATCACAAGCGGGTTTCGGCAGCACCTTTAGCGACATTTCCAGTAGCACACCCAGGCTTCCCTGCGCGCCCACCATCAAGCGCGAGACATCGTAACCAGCGACATTTTTCATCACTTGCCCACCAAAACCGAGCAGCTCACCGCGACCGTTAATAATCTGTGCGCTTAACATGAAGTCGCGAGCTGATCCGGAAAAGGGTCGGCGTGGCCCGGACAAACCACAGGCGATGGTGCCGCCCAGTGTGGCGGCCTCCCCCAAATGCGGCGGCTCGAAGGGCAACATTTGCCCGCGTTCAGCTAACGCAGTTTCCAGCTCTTTCAGTGGTGTGCCTGCTCGCGCGGTAATGACCAGTTCAGTGGGTTGGTATTCAACGATGCCCGCATGTTGCGTGACATCCAACGGCTCACCTGTCACCACACGGCCTAACGCCAACTTGCTGCCCCTAGCCACAATGCGCAGCGCCTGTTTATCGGCAAATGCCTGCTGCACCTGTGCACTCAACTCATTACTGGCATCCATCAAAACCGTTCCAGTTCGGGGAACGGTACTTTGCCGTGATGCACGTGCATGGCACCAAACTCGGCACAACGATGCAGCGTTGGCACCGCCTTGCCCGGATTCAACAAGCCCGCCGGATCAAACGCCGCTTTTATCGCGTGCATTTGCTGCAACTCGGCGGAGGAAAACTGGTGGCACATTTGATTGATTTTTTCGATACCCACGCCATGTTCACCGGTGATGGTACCGCCCACAGCCACACACAAATCCAGGATTTTTCCGCCCATTTCTTCGGTACGTTGCAATTCACCGGGGCGATTGGCGTCGAACAAAATCAACGGATGTAGATTACCGTCGCCGGCGTGAAATACATTGGCCACAGGAAGCTTGTACTCTTCGGACAATGCCGAGATGCCCGCCAGCACCTTAGGCAATTGGTGGCGCGGAATGGTGCCGTCCATGCAGTAGTAATCGGGCGAGATGCGCCCCATCGCAGGAAAGGCGGCCTTACGTCCTTTCCAGAATTTTTCACGTTCGGTATTGCTAGCCGCCACGCGCACCTCAGTGGCACTGCAGTCCTGCAGAACTTGTTTAACCTGCTCTACCTGGGCCACTACTTCCTGTTGGGCACCATCCAGTTCACACAACAAAATTGCCGCAGCATCTTCGGGGTAGCCTGCATGAGCAAAAGTTTCAGCGGCACGTATCGCCGGGTTGTCCATCATTTCCAGACCTGCAGGAATAATCCCGGCGGCGAAAATCTTGCCCACGGCATCGCCTGCCTTCACCACATTGTCAAAGGCTGCCAGCAGCACCTGCACACTTTCCGGTTTGGGTAACAGTTTCACGGTGACTTCCACAATCACCCCCAGCATGCCTTCGGAACCGGTAAACAAGGCCAGCAGATCAAACCCCGGCGCATCCAGCGCATCACTACCCAGAGTGAGCAGTTCACCCTCCATAGTCACTACTTCCAGTTTGAGGATATTGTGCACGGTAAGCCCGTATTTGAGGCAGTGCACACCGCCAGCGTTTTCGGCCACATTGCCGCCGATGGAACAGGCAATTTGCGAGGACGGATCCGGCGCGAAATAGAGATTGTGTTCGGCAACAGCGTCGGAGATGGCCAGGTTGCGCACCCCAGATTGCACGCGGGCACTACGATTATGCGGATCAATGTGCAAAATCTGGTTGAATTTGGCGAGACTCAATAGCACGCCATCTGCCAACGGCAGCGCGCCACCGGACAGTCCGGTACCCGCGCCCCGCGCCACCACGGGCACTTGCTGCTCGCTGCAAAAGCACAACACCTGCTGCACCTGCGCTACGGTTTCCGGTAACACCACCAACAAAGGCAATTGTCGATACACCGACAAGCCATCGCACTCGTAGGGGCGCCGTTCCGCTTCGCGGGTCAGCACCGATTCTGGCGGCAAAAACGCGAGAAATGCCTTCGCTAATTTTTCTGCCTGCAACGCATTAAGCACAATCTCACCCGACTCGAAAACAATGCCACCAGTATACGATGCACAGGAGTGGCTTCAACCAGAAAATGCTGAGGGTCTTTGCCAACAGGGCATCACGGAATTCCATCACGCCCTGCCAGAGCGTTCTCGCAAATCGTTTTGAAGATACTAATGCAGGCAGCAGTCGGTATGTCGGAAACAGTGGGAATAGAACAACGGTGGGCAATAATTCGAGCAGCAGGCGATAAGGAATTAGCGGTAACCAGCTTCCTGATGAAAAAAAGTAAAACACATTTCCAGTTCCTGTTTTTGTGTGGCCGTCACATCAACAAACTTAATCCCGCCATGCAACTCCCCGTCTTCCTGACGCTGCCAGACCAGCTGTGCCGCCAGGGTGATGGGAAGCTGGGCTTCATATTGGGCCAGGTCTGCAAAGGGTATAAAGATTGCAACAGTTAAGGGCAGGTATTTATCCAGCGCTTCGTGCAGACGCAGTTTCATTCCGGTCATGCTCAAATCATTACAAATACTTTCGTAGTGTTTTTCACCTTGAACAAATTGCACGCGCAGCTGATGCGTTAAGCGCGGGACGGCGCGTTGGTCATTTTTCTCCCGCGTCACCGCCACTGTTTTTTCGTAAGTGAATTGTTCAAGAATGGCACGCAGGCTTTCGGTAACTTTATACAGATCATCACCGATACTTGCTGTGCTTTGAATTTTCGCCGCATTCTCTTGCACGCTGCCATACAGCTCGCCTAGACCATTTTGTAGTTGCTGTAACTGCCCCAGTTGAGCACCGCTCACCTCGGCAATATGCTGACTGGAGTCGGCCGCACTGGAAATATCACCAGCGATACGGCTCATAATCGTACCCGCTTCCCGCGCCCTTTCCTGGCTACTATTGACGCGTTCCACCACCGCTTCCATAGAATCCGAGACCTGCCCCACCTGATCATTCACCTGATTAATAATCTCGGTGATCTTCGCCGTGGAGTCGGTGGTACGCGATGCCAGGTCACGCACCTCGTCGGCCACCACCGCAAAACCCCGCCCCGACTCACCCGCTCTGGCCGCCTCAATGGCGGCATTCAATGCCAGCAAATTGGTCTGCTCGGCAA
>CAZXZI010000132.1:0-7254 GCA_964645165.1 uncultured Ectothiorhodospiraceae bacterium | reverse complement strand
AAGTAGTGGAGAATGCCTTGCACATCGCTGAAAAATACAAAGCGGTACTGTCCAACCCGATGTTGTGGCCATTACCGAATTACTCTCAAAACAATCAACGGGTGCCAAGCCTCAGCTACTAAATATCGCTACGGCTGTATTTGTTATTTGTTGGATAATCGGCGTTGTTGACGCTTATAGGCTTGGAAGCGTCAGAGACAAAAAATAAAAGGAATTGGATTCATACTGAAAACAATCAGCAAGTTGTTCGGAGGGAATAAATGAGCGTGCTCAATTCATTGCAGGAAGACCAACACAACTATGGCTATACGCAATAAAACCAAGCGCATAACAATAGCCACGAGCTTTAGTATCTTGGTTATCGCGGCAATCTATTGGGTCATTCAACCCAGCGTGCCGGACTTCAGTGCTCTCAAAGCGGGACCTGAGAGAAAACAGATTTTTTTCGGTTACTTCCTGCCGATTATTCAACAGCGAAATCAAGAGATCCTAGAAATCCGGCAACAGCTCCAGGAATGGGAGCAGGCTAGAGATGCGATAGGCTGGTGGGACGCACAGCGTATTGAGGGTTTAGCGGAAGATTACCGCATGGAAGCCTTCAACATCGAAAGTGATGCCGACTGGGCTACTCTCCTGCGTCGGGTTGATCGTGTGCCACCCTCGCTGGCCCTGGTTCAGGCAGCCAAAGAAAGCGCTTGGGGAACCTCGCGTTTTTCGCTACAGGGGTATAACTTTTATGGACAGTGGTGTTTTGAAAAAGGCTGCGGAATAGTCCCCACTGGGCGTGACGCAAATAAGAAGCATGAAGTTGCCGTGTTCGATTCGCCGAAAGCCGCCGTTGAGAGCTACATTCACAACCTGAACAGTTTTTATGCCTACAAACCATTACGCGATATTCGCGCGGGATTAAATGCTGCGCAAACCCTGGTCACTGGCCTGGCGCTAGCCAATGGCCTTGGCGTGTACTCTGAGCGGGGCGCAGAATACATCAAGGAGATTCGTTCCATGATACGCAATAACGATCTACTTAAGTACGACACCCAATAAACATCTCTGCCTATGTATACATAAACGCACGACAAATCTTTGAACCTAAATTTTGTTAAACAAGCGCAAGGAAGGTATTTATGAAATTACTAACCGGGCTGTCAATTTTCATTATGCTGGTTATGCCAACGGCCTATGCTGATTCCCAGAAAGAGGAGATGACGGCGGCGGAATTTGAGGCATCACTGAATTATCAACAGGGTGAAATAAAGCTATCGGGTGGCAAGGCAATGTTACAGGTACCGGAAGGTTTTCGTTATCTGAATCCAGCCAACACGCAGCGGGTATTGGAACAGGCCTGGGGAAACCCCAGTGGTGGCGGAACACTGGGAATGTTGTTTCCGGCCAATGTGGAGCCGGTCGATGACGGTAGTTGGGGTGTGGTGATCACCTATCAGGATGATGGCCATATTTCAGATGAAGATGCGGACTCTATTGATTACGCAGAACTGTTGGAAAACATGCAGGCGGAAACGGCACAGGCCAGTAAAGAACGGGTTCAGGCTGGTTATCAACCGATTAGCCTGGTGGGATGGGCGGAAGTGCCTCGTTATGATGAATACACCAAGAAAATGTATTGGGCCAAGGAACTTGAGTTCGGTACCGATGGGGATCGTACGCTTAATTATAATGTTCGAGTATTAGGTAGAGATGGTGTGCTGGTACTTAATGCGGTTGCTGGCACGAATCAGTTGGCGACGATAAAAGATTCCATGCAGGACGTGATCGCCTTTTCTAATTTTACCGAGGGGAATCGCTACGCTGACTTTGATCCCGACACGGATAATATTGCATCCTATGGCCTGGCTGCACTGGTCGGCGGTACGATAGCGGCCAAGACGGGCCTGCTCGCCAAACTGCTAGCGTTGCTGATTGTCGCCAAGAAATTCATTATTGTCTTTGTTATCGCGATTGGTGCTTTTCTTAAAAAACTGTTCAGTCGCAAAAAGGGTGGAAAGAGCATTTAAAGTCTTTCAATAGGGGATTTAAAATCCCACGCCTTTAGGCGGCATAGTTGCTTTGCCCCCTCTCCCCTTGAGGGGAGAGGGTTGGGGTGAGGGGTGAACTTGCATCGAGGTTGAATCTTGAACCCTCACCCTAACCCTCTCCCAGTTTTGGGAGAGGGAACAATCGGCCGTATGGCCGATCAATCCGGCTTTTAGCCGTAACTTGAAGCCACCGGCTTTAGCCGGTGGAGTATTCACATAGAATCGGAAAATTAGGAAAGCCTTTTACTGGTAGTTTGTGCAAAGTAAGAGGGGATAGATTGGATGATCATTTCAGATCACCGGAAAAATAGATGCACAGAAAAAAGGCCACCGCATTTGGGTGACCGATTCTGTTAGCAAAGATGGTGGAGCTGGCGGGAGTCGAACCCGCGTCCGCAAATCCTCCGCCTTCGGATCTACATGCTTAGCCAAGTCTATTAATTTAACCGCACACCACCCGACTGGCAGGGAAAGTGTACGACGATTTCAGTTAGGTTTTAACGAATTGGCCCTGAACATACCTCATCGCGATCTTGTGAGAGTCGACCCCGGTGATCTGAGTGCACAAGCACACATCAGGCCGAGGGCACTAAGACAGGTTATTAAGCTGCTAGTGCGTAGTTGTCGTCGTTGGCAACTAAAAGTTTGCAGGTTGGATTTACGAGGTAATCTGCACCTCGGCATGCACCTTAGGTTTTGTGACCCACGTCGAAGCCAGGTCAGCCCCATTGGTAATTTCTACGACTGCTATTGTAGCGGAAAGTTTCGGGGTTTTGGGAAGTATTATTTTGCTTTGAGAAGTCACTAGGGGCGAAGGGCTAGGTAAAAGCGTTAGCGGCCTTTCATGATGCGCTGTTTGTCGCGTTTCCAGTCACGGTCTTTTTCAGTAGCGCGCTTGTCATGCTGTTGCTTGCCTTTGGCGAGGCCGATTTCGGCTTTTACCCGGCCGTGTTTCCAGTACAGCGCGGTGGGCACCATGGTGTAGCCTTTGCGTTCTACTGCGCCGATCAGCTTGTTGATTTCCGAGCGATGCAGCAGCAATTTGCGTACCCGTGTGGCTTCGGGGTGAATATGGGTGGAGGCGGTGATCAATGGGCTAATCAGCAGGTTGCTGATAAATGCCTCGCCATTCTTGATGAAAACATGGGCATCTACGATCTGAATACGCCCAGCGCGCAGCGATTTGACTTCCCATCCTTGCAGCGCCAGCCCAGCCTCGAAGCGATCTTCGATGAAAAAATTGTGTTTGGCCTGTTTATTCAGCGCGATGGTATTGCCGCCGCTGGGTTTCTTCTTCTTTGACATGGGCGGGGATTATACCGGAAGCATGGCCGTGCGCGGGGATTTGCGGGTGTAATGGTTGAGCCCTTGCGCTAATTCATCGACAATGCGGTTAACAACTTCTGTGGGAGCAGGCATGTCGACAAAACGCGAGTCCATTCACGGTCAGTGGTCCAATCGCTGGATCTTTATTCTAGCGGCCACGGGCTCGGCAGTGGGTCTGGGTAATATCTGGAAGTTTCCGTACATCGCGGGCGAAAACGGTGGGGGTGCATTTGTGCTGGTGTATCTGCTGTGCATTGCGGCTATTGGTATCCCGATCATGATGGCCGAGGTCTTGTTGGGTCGGCGGGGGCGACAAAGCCCCATCAATACGATGAAGGCGCTGGCTGCCGAAGAAGGACGTTCGCCACTGTGGTCGTTGCTGGGTTGGAGCGGGGTGCTGGCGGGGTTTCTGATTCTGTCCTATTACAGCGTTATTGCCGGTTGGGCGCTGGCCTACGTTTATGACGCGAGTTCCGGTGCCTTCGAGGGGCTTCCTGCAGCAGAGATTCAAAATATGTTTTCGGCGATGATTGCCAATCCGGGTCAGCTGATTTTCTGGCATAGCCTGTTTATGTTGATGACCATGCTTGTAGTGGCGCGGGGTGTGAAAAAAGGACTGGAGGCCGCGATTCGATTTTTAATGCCGGCCTTGTTTGTGTTGTTGTTGATCATGGTGGGCTATGCGATTAACAGCGGTGAGTTTGCTCGCGGCCTGAGCTTTTTGTTCACGCCGGATTTCAGTAAAATTAGTGGAGAAGGCGTGCTCATTGCCATGGGGCATGCGTTTTTTACGCTGAGTTTAGGCATGGGCGCTATCATGATTTATGGCTCATACATGCCCAAGGATGCCTCCATCGCTAAAACCTCAATCATTGTGGCGCTGGCCGATACGCTGGTTGCGTTATTGGCAGGCATGGCGATTTTCCCTATTGTATTTGCCAACGGACTGGAACCTGCTTCTGGCCCAGGATTGATTTTTCAGACTTTGCCGATTGCTTTTGGCAGCATGCCCGGTGGCAGTTTTTTTGGCGCGGTTTTCTTTGTGCTGCTGGTATTTGCGGCCTGGTCCTCGGCCATTTCATTGATTGAGCCCGCGGTGGCCTGGTTAGTGGAGAACAAAGGTTGGACCCGCAATAAGGCCAGTATTTGGTGTGGTTTTGCCACGTGGCTGGTGGGGATTGGCACGGTGTTGTCGTTCAACAAATGGTCCGGTTATACCTTGTGGGGCAAGAATTTTTTTGATCTGTTGGACTTTCTCACCTCCAACATCATGTTGCCGCTGGGCGGATTGTTTATCGCTGTATTTGCCGCCTGGGTGATGAAGGCATCATCAACTGCGGATGAGTTAGCGCTTACTGAAAATAGTCTGGCGCACGTTGGCTGGCGGTTTTTGGTGCGTTTTATTACCCCCATCGCGGTGATTATTGTTTTCCTTAATGCCATTGGTTTATTGTAGGGAGCGAATGTAAAATGGCGAAAATTGAGAAAAGTGCATTGGTGCCACACAGTGCCGCCGATATGTTTTCACTGGTGGATGATGTGTCTACATACTCAGATTTTCTACCCTGGTGTGGAGGCTCGGAAGAATTGTCACGCAACGATGATGAAGTGAAGGCCTCGGTGGTGATTGCCCACAGCGGCTTGAACAAAACATTTACCACACTTAACCGGTTACAAAAAAATAAGCTTATTGAAATGAACTTGGTTGATGGTCCTTTCAAACATTTGCATGGCTTTTGGCGTTTTGAGGAGCTAACAGAAGATGCCTGCAAAGTATCCTTAGACTTGGAATACGAATTTTCCAGCAGGATTATTGGCATGGCCTTGGGCCCGGTGTTCAACCAAATTGCCAACGCTTTGCTGGATTCCTTTTGTCAGCGCGCCGAGGTGGTGTATGGAGACTGAGACGTCAACGATTAAAAAAATACCGATTGAAGTGGCTTACGCAGAACCCGATACCCAAGTCATTATTCCACTGATGGTCGATGAAGGCACCACCATTGAACAGGCAATTAAAATGTCAGGTGTACTGGCGTCTTTTCCCGACATTGATCTTGCGGTCAACAAAGTCGGCATCTTCAGTAAGCTCAGTAAGCTGGATAAAACGCTGCGGGAAAAAGACCGGGTGGAAATTTACCGCAAGCTGATTGCTGATCCCAAAGAAGTGCGCAAGCAACGTGCGGAGCAGGGTAAAAAGATGCGCAAAGGTGGTGGGGAGGCGTAAGTCGGCTAAGCGATATACGCGGCAGAAATTTAACGTCGGAGGGATTGCGTCGGTTTTTTCACCTCGGCCTCTTTGGGCAAGGCCGTTTGGGCATCGATTTTACTCAGCTGACCACCTTCAAAATACAGGGTGAGACGTGCGGACTGTCGATCATCAGTATCACCAGCCTTGTAAATGTAAACGTAGTCCCAGCGATCACGATGGAAGGGGTCAGTGATCAGTGGTGTACCCAAAACGCCTTCAACACGTTTCTTTTCCATACCAATTTTAAGGTTTTCAAACATTTCCTGGGTGATAACATTGCCCTGTTGAATGTCGATCTTGTGTACGGAGCAGGCCGACGACAGTAGTAACAGTAGTAAAAGAATAAGCAGGGCACTCTTTTTGGCACAGCGTACAAAAAGAGAGGATCGGGTCAGAAAGTCAGTCATAATGCGTCAGGGCTCAGAAAATTAGGTCAGGAATTGCGCAGCATCTTAACCGATTCTTAGCCACTATTCGCTATTAAAAGAGGTCGCCAGGTAAAAAAGATGGGTATTTCCAGTAATGAATTACGAGCCGCCGGGCTCAAATCGACACTGCCACGTCGTAAGATACTGGAAGTGATGGAATGCAATGGTGCGCGCCACATGAGCGCGGAGGACATTTATCGCAGCCTGCTGGAATCCGACGAAGACGTGGGGCTGGCCACGGTATATCGGGTGCTGACACAGTTTGAAGCGGCGGGACTGGTGTCCAAACATCATTTTGAAGGTGACCACTCGGTGTATGAGCTCAATCAGGGCGAACACCACGACCATATTCTGTGTGTGAAATGCGGCAAGGTGGAAGAGTTTGTGGATGAGGTGATCGAGCAGCGCCAGCACGATATTGCCAGCAAGGCAGGTTTTGCCATGACCGACCACTGCCTGTACATCTACGGTATTTGCGCCAAGTGTCAGAAGGATGACCTGTAGGACAGCTGGTACCCAGCAATGATTGTTTCCCACTCGTGCAGATGATGGTGGGCAGTGCCCACTCTGCAGGATGAAAATGCGTTTGCGTTTTGTGGTTTAACTTAGCGCCTGCTGGCCGCGTTCAATCATTTCCCGGGCGTGTGAAAGTGTCTGCTCGGTAATCTCCAATCCGCCCAACATCCGGGCAATTTCATCCACCCGTGCCTGTTCTTCAATGGGTGAGACATCGGTCACCGTTTTTTGTTTGTTGGCTTCTTTGCTGACGTATAAATGCTGGTGTGCCAGTGACGCCACCTGTGGCTGGTGAGTCACACACAGCACCTGGCGTTGTTCGCTAAGGCTGCGCAACAGGCGACCCACCACCTCGGCGATACCGCCGCCAATACCCACATCCACTTCATCAAAAATCAGCGTAGGGATGTTGCCGCTGCCCGCCGCGATCACTTGAATGGCAAGGCTGATGCGCGCCAGCTCACCACCCGAGGCGACCTTGGCCATGGGCTGGATGGGCTGGCCGAGGTTGGTGGTCACGCAAAACTCTGCGCGTTCCAGTCCGTCCGCCGACAGGCTGTCCTGTGGTTCGAGGCTAATCTCAAAGATGCCGTGCGGCATGCCCAGTTGGTGCAAATTGTCGCTCACGGCTTTGCCGAGTTTTTTTGCGGCGCGTTGGCGGCTGGCGCTGAGCTTGGTGGCGTTACTGCGGTAATGGGTT
>CAZXZI010000131.1:0-7348 GCA_964645165.1 uncultured Ectothiorhodospiraceae bacterium | reverse complement strand
TTATATTAAAATAAACAATGTTATGACTTATGTATTCTCTGCTATGCTCCACAGCAAAATTACCAACAATAGCAAGTGTGTTTCTTGATTTAATAGCCTTGGTTTCCTGCCGCTAATGGGGTTGGGAAAATCGCAACAGGGGAGTTTTGTGAGCGCAGATGAAATAGATCATGGTCGGCGACGTGTGTTGCTGGCAGCAACAGCTGCAATGGGTGGCGTGGGTGCCATTTATGTGGCTACACCCTTTGTGCTGTCAATGGACCCCAGCGCAAAAGCCAAGGCCGCCGGGGCACCCATTGAGGTAGATATCAGCAAGTTGGAACCGGGTCAGTTGATGACGGTGGAATGGCGAGGCAAGCCAGTTTGGGTACTACGCCGTACCGAGCAAATGCTCAAAGTATTGCCCGAGTTGGATAGCATGCTGCGTGATCCAAAATCCGATGAACTGACACAACAACCGACTTACGCCAAAAATCCCTATCGTTCGATTAATCCTGAATACATGGTGATGGTTGGCATTTGCACTCACCTGGGTTGTTCACCAACATACCGCCCTGAATTTGCACCACCAGATCTTGGGCCAAAGTGGAAGGGTGGATTTTTCTGTCCCTGTCATGGTTCTACCTACGATCTTGCGGGACGTGTTTATGCCGGTGTGCCAGCGCCTTCAAATCTGGTGGTTCCCCCTTACCATTTTATCTCGACGACTCGCCTGCAGGTTGGCGTCGATCCGGAGGCCATTTAATGTTCGATAAAGTTGCACACGGCTTAGGTGATCTGCGGGATTGGGCCGATGAACGTTTCCCGGTTACTGCTTTTTGGCATGACCATCTGGTTAAGTATTACGCGCCTAAAAATCTGAATTTCTGGTATTTCTTTGGTTCACTGGCCTTTTTGGTTTTAGTGATTCAATTATTGACCGGTGTTTTCCTCACCATGAATTACAAGCCCACGGCTGGAACCGCCTTCGCCTCGGTGGAATACATCATGCGCGATGTGAACTGGGGTTGGCTAATTCGCTACATGCACTCCACCGGTGCCTCGTTTTTCTTTATTGTGATCTACCTGCACATGTTTCGAGCCTTATTGTACGGCTCTTACCGCGGTCCCCGCGAATTGTTGTGGCTATTTGGCATGTTCATTTTTGTGGTGCTCATGGCTGAGGCCTTCATGGGTTACCTGCTGCCTTGGGGGCAAATGTCATTCTGGGGGGCGCAGGTAATCATCTCCCTGTTTGGGGCGATACCGTACGTCGGGAATGAGCTGGCGCTGTGGATACGTGGTGACTTTGTGGTCGCCGATGCCACGCTCAATCGCTTTTTTGCCTTTCATGTGATTGCTGTTCCGTTGCTGTTAATCGGTCTGGTGTTGTTCCACATGATAGCGTTGCATTCGGTGGGCTCCAATAACCCAGATGGCATCGAGATCAAAAAACACAAAGATGAAAATGGCGTCCCGCTAGACGGTATTGCCTTCCATCCGTATTACACCGTGAAGGACATGGTGGGCGTAGTGGTGTTTCTGATAATTTTCGCCACAGTGATTTTTTACGCGCCGGAAATGGGTGGTTGGTTCCTGGAAAAAGATAATTTTGTGCCGGCAGACGCCCTAAAAACGCCTGAGCATATTGCGCCACTGTGGTACTTCACACCATTTTACGCCATCTTGCGCGCAGTGCCAGACAAATTTCTCGGTGTATTAGCCATGGGCTCATCCATGGTGGTGTTGTTTTTACTACCCTGGCTGGATCGCAGTCCCGTGAAATCAATTCGTTACCGCGGCCCCTTGTTCAAGCTAGCGTTGACGATATTTGTCATCAGTTTTGTTGGTCTAGCCTATTTGGGCACGGTAGCAGCGACGCCAGTCGCAACCTTGTTTTCTAGGATTTTCAGTGTTTTATATTTCGCCTTTTTCCTGTTGATGCCATTTTACAGCAAGTGGGATAAAACCAAGCCCGTACCGGAAAGGGTGACGTCAAAATGAGAACGCTATTTCTGGTTACCTTTATTCTTATTCCTGGTTTTGTGTTTGCGAACTCAGGTGGCGTAGTGTTGGATTCAGCAAATATTCAGCTGGATGATCGCGCCGCCATCAAACGGGGTGCAAAGCTATTTACCAATTATTGTCTCAATTGCCACTCCGCAGCGTTAATGCGCTATAGCCGCATTGGTCAGGATCTGGAAATGAGCGATGAAGAAGTCAGCACTGAACTGGTCACCACGGGTGCAAAAGTTGGCGAAACCATGAAGGTGGCTATTGCTAAAGAAGATGCCAAGCGCTGGTTCGGCAAGCCGCCTCCAGATTTATCGGTGATCGCCCGTGCCCGCGGCGTTGACTGGCTGTACACTTACTTCCGCTCATTTTACCAAGATGAATCCCGTCCATGGGGCGTGAATAACACCGTGTTCAAAGATGTGGGCATGCCGCATGTATTGTGGGAATTACAGGGGCTGCAAGCGCCAGAGATGGAAACGCATACCGACGCAGACGGCAATACCCACGAAGCGATCGGCGGCTTTAAGCTCATTGAAAAAGGCACGTTGAGTCCAGCAGAATACGATGCCACGGTAAAAGATTTAGTCACCTTTCTTGCCTACCTGAGTGAGCCCAGTAAGTTGCAGCGTTTGGCCCTGGGCAAGTGGGTATTGTTGTTTCTTACTGGCTTTTTGGTATTGGTTTACTTGCTGAAAAAAGAATATTGGCGAGACGTCCACTGAGGTTATTTATCGCCGCGCTTACTCGTAATCCGCAAATTGGGCAAAAATACCCTCTCAGCTAAAAACATGAACCCCTGTTAAATCATTCTCTTACAACTGATTTCAGGATTTTTTCGATTATTCGGGTATACTCCCCCACCTTTCAAGCATATTCCTTAGACATTAGCAGTTGGAGAAACATCAATGGCCGTCGTCGCCAATCGAAAATCTATAATGAACCTCTTTTCCAGTGCCACCGACTTGTACAGTCACCGTGTGCGCATTGTATTGGCCGAAAAAGGCATCAACTTTGAAAGTGTCAATGTTGATCCGGCACACCCACCCGAAGATTTGATGGAGCTGAATCCCTATGGCAAAGTGCCGACACTAGTCGATCGTGAGTTAGTGTTGTATGACGCGCAAGTCATCATGGAATACCTCGACGAACGTTTTCCCCATCCGCCGTTGATGCCGGTTGATCCGGTCTCCCGCGCTCAAAGCCGAATGACCCTGTGTCGCATTCAACACGATTGGGACAGCTTGGTGGAAAAACTGCAAAAGAGTCGTGACAAAGCCAAAGTAGCTAAAGAGTTGTGCGACAGCCTTACGGTGATTGCGCCGATCTTTGAGCACAAACCCTTTTTTATGAGTGACGAGCTTTCTTTGCTGGACTGTGCCGTGGCACCTATTTTGTGGCGTCTACCCGAATACGGCATCAAGCTTCCTGACGCTGCCAAACCCCTGGAAGACTACGCGCAACGGTTGTTTGAAATGGAATCGTTCCAAGCCAGCCTTAGCGAAAAAGAACGGGAAATGCGCGAAGACTATTAACTTGTCGTGTGTGAGATGTGTGAGAAATGAATTCCAGTCGACCTTATTTGATGCGCGCCATCTACGAGTGGATTGTTGACAACAATATGACACCGTATCTGCTGGTCAACGCCGAAGACCCTCACGTAGTGGTGCCGGAAGAACACGTCAGCAATGGCAAAATCATTCTTAATGTCGCTCCCGAAGCAGTGCAGGAACTTAATATGGCTGGCGAAGAAGTTAGCTTCAACGCCCGTTTCAGTGGCAAGCCCATGCACGTCAGTGTGCCCATCTCGGCATCCCTGGCCATTTATGCGCGCGAAAATGGTCGCGGCATGGTGTTTAATGATGACGAAGACACCAGCCCCGACGAACCCAGCAAAGACAAGCCTAGCGGGCCGCAATTGCGCGTGGTGAAATAGTGTGGGGTAGGCTCAGTCTCGTCAGCAAGCAGCAGCCTCGGAACCTTCCGTCACGCAGGGCGTCAACACAGCATCTAGGTTGCTTCAGTCACGCGTGATAAGAGCCGCTAGTGTTGGTATTATCTTATTGAAAACCATCATCATTAAAGGTCGGTATTAAGGCATGAACACAAACACGCAATCCCATCAATGCTTGTTAAAGGGGCAGTCCGGTTTCACCCTCATTGAGGTGATGGTGGTCGTGGTAATTCTCGGTATTCTCGCCGCGATTGTGGTGCCGCGAGTGATGGATCGACCTGATGCCGCACGCATTACCAAGGCTAAGGCCGATATTCGCGCCCTGGAAAGCGCGCTGAATCTCTACAAGCTAGACAACTTTGTCTATCCCACAACCGATCAGGGTCTGCAAGCCTTGGTGAGTAAACCCAGTGGCACACCCGAACCACGCAACTGGAAACAGTATATGGATCGCATGCCCAAAGATCCTTGGGGGAATGATTACCAGTATCTTTCGCCCGGTGTGCAAGGCGCGGTGGATATTTTTTCACTGGGCGCTGATGCGCAGCCCGGTGGTGAAGACACCAATGCCGATATTGGTAACTGGAATCTGCAATAGCTTTTCAGTCTCTTGACTGGATGAGGCAGACCATGCCGCCCTGTTCATCACCACGCGCTTTTCCCGCTTATTCAAAATCACCTTTTGAAAATGGCTTCACCCTGCTTGAATTGTTGATGGTGATTTTGATCATCGGCATCAGTATCAGTATCGCAAACCTTTCGTTTAATCAAAATACCAGCCGCCTTGTGCAGGACGAAGTCGAGCGCCTGCATGGTCTGATTCAACTTGCCAGCGAAGAAGCTATTTTGCAGGGGCGTGAACTGGCGTTGGAGTTTGATCGTGATCGCTATCAGTTTTTGGAATTAGGCAAAGAAGGCTGGCAGCCAGTGGCAGAAGATCCCATGTTGCGTGAGCGAGACTTGCCCGAGGCCGTCGAGCTTGCACTGACCCTGGAAGGTGCTGAAGCCAATTTCGAAGATAAGAAAAAGCTACCGCGTATTTTTATTCTTTCCAGTGGTGAACTCACGCCATTCAAGATGACGCTGAAAACAGACGAGGGTGAAGAATACAGCTTGCAGGGACAGATCAACGGCAAACTGATTGTGATGCGGGCGAAAGACGATGAACGCTAAGCCTTTTTATGGGTTGTTATTATTTTCGTCATTCCGGCGTAGGCCGGAATCCAGAGACGTTAGTAGGCTCCTGGATTCCGGCCCCGGTTTGTTACATGCCGGGGCAGGCTCAATGCGCCGGAATGATGGCAAAGCAATCAATCGTAGTTTTCTTAAATCACAGCGTTGCCAAGGCTTCACTCTGCTGGAAGTCATCGTGGCACTGGCGGTGATCGCCTTTGCATTGGCCGCCGCTGCCAGTGCTGTCTCCGGCAACGCCCGCAACGCCTCCGGTCTGCAACAGCGCACCTACGCCCATTGGGTGGCGATGAATAAGATGGCCGAGTTGCACGTTGGCAAAAAGTGGCCATCGACTCGCACCACCACGGGCAGCACGTTGATGGCGCGCCACGAATGGTTTTGGTCGGTGAAGGTCAGCAAAACAGCAAACAAATTTATTCGCCGTGTGGATGTGCGGGTGCGACCGGAAGAAGATGACGAATCACCGCTGGTGACCCTCACAGGATTCCTCGGTCAACCGTGATATCGATTCAGCCACGCCAAGATAAAAAACAGAATGGTTTCACCTTGTTGGAATTGTTAGTGGCGATCGGCATTTTTGCTTTGCTGGCCGCCATGGGCTACGGCGGTCTCAATAATGTGATGACGGCGCGAAAAATTACCACGCAACACGCCGAGCGGCTCAGCCAATTACAGATGACCTTTTTATGGTTAGGCCGTGATATTGAACAAACGGTAGATCGTTCAATTCGTGATGAATACGCCGAAGTGCAACCCGCTGTGTTGGGCGTTGAGACCGGGCGTTACCAACTGGAATTGACGCACACCGGCTGGCGCAACCCGGCGGGACGCAAGCGTAGTAATCTGCAACGCGTGGCTTATGGTTTGCGAAACGGAAACCTATTGCGTGTTTATTGGAGTGTGTTGGATCGTGCGCAGGACAGTCAGCCTTTGGAAAGTGTGTTGCTGGATGGCGTAGAAAAACTTGAGCTGCGTTTTCTCAATCAACAAAACCAGTGGCAGGATTCCTGGCCTAGTAATCAGTTGGGTGCACCCGTGAGTACCACGCCACCCAAGGCTGTGGAGGTCACGCTGGAAACCAAGGCCGAAGGTCGAATTACGCGGTTGTTTCGGGTGCCGGGTTAATGCGTTCACTGATTCATAAAAACAAACAACAGGGCGTGGCGTTGATCACCGCGTTGTTGATTGCCGCATTGGTTACCGTGGTTGCGGTGGCCATGGCTTCGCGTCAGCAGTTGGACATTCGCCGCACCGGCAACATGCTGGAAGCGGATCAGGCCTACATGTACGCCCTGGCGGCGGAGACCTGGGTGACCCAGGTGCTAAAAGAAGACAAACAAAAAACCCAGATTGATACGCTAAACGAGGATTGGGCGATGAAGTTGCCGCCCATTCCTATCGAAGGCGGTGTGATCAGCGGCAGTGTTGAAGACCTGCAGGGGCGATTTAATCTCAACAATCTTGCGGAAGACGGAAGCAAGGGCAAACCGGATTCGGCACAGGTCAAAATGCTACAGTCGATACTGCAGCAAGTCAGCTTTGCCGAAGAGAAGATACAAATCTCGCCCGCTGTGCCGAATCGGGTGGCCGACTGGATTGATGCTAACCTCAACTCTTTGGCCGATGGTGCCGAAGATTTAGATTATCTGAGTCTGATTGCGCCGGATGTGCCTTATCGAGCGGCCAATCGGCTGATGGCCAGCCCCAGTGAGCTGGCGGCGATTGCCGGGCTTTCACTGGCGGACGTGGCTGCCTTGTTACCGTTAGTTGCTGCGTTACCGGAAGGTACGCAAGTGAATGTGAATACCGCTCCGGAAATGGTGTTGATGAGTCTGAATGAAGACATCACACCGCGCATCGCTACGGAGCTGGCTGAGTATCGTCTGGATACCCCGTTTGAAACAGCGGATGCATTCGTGAAGAAGCTGAAGGATGATTATGATATCGGTACTAATGAGAATCCTTTTGATTCAAAACTGGTAAGCGTCAGCAGCGATTATTTTTTGGTGACCAGTGACGCGGCTATTGGCCGCACGACGCTGCGCATGTACAGTCTGTTGGTGAGAAAGAATGATAAAATCCAGGTGGTGAGCCGGGGTATTGGCAGTTATTAAAGCCTGTTAGAAGAACAGGCTGATCGGTCACTTAATGAATGAAACCACCGGCTCTGCCGGTGTGAATAACCAGGGCATTGCCGAGTAAGCGTTA
>CAZXZI010000130.1:0-7403 GCA_964645165.1 uncultured Ectothiorhodospiraceae bacterium | reverse complement strand
ACATATGCTTGCCTCGTAACTGGTTGATATGCTGGTTATATTACCAGCACCAACAGTTAACGCAAACATAGCCATGATTATACAGCCAGAGTAATCACGTAGAATGATTTAACAACCTCCAACCAGTATTGCCGCTTATATCGTTACAGGCTACACTGCACCAGTAATGCACGGCCCATGCGCGGTTCTGAACCTGCCACTACAGAGACACGTCATGAATATGTTTTTAATCCCACTAGAGACCTGAATAAACCGATGAGCCAAAGCCTATTGATTTTTTCGCTACTGCTCGTTGCACTACTTGCGGCGCTGGCCGGCGGCTGGGTGACCTATTTACGTTTACAGCGCCGTATCAGCGAACTCTCAGAAAGGAACACTGAACTGAAAACTACTCTGGAAATGCAGCGTGCCTCCCAGTCAGAAAAACTCGAGAATCTTAAACAAGCTCAGGAACTGGCACGCGCTCAACTCACCGAAACCTTCGGCAATCTTTCCAGCCAGGCACTCAAACACAATAACGAAGAATTTTTGAAGCTGGCACAGGAAAATCTTAAACAGTTTCAAACCAGGGCACAGGGCGAACTCAGCCAAAAAGAACAAGCCATTGAGAACCTGGTAAAACCCATCAAAGAAGCCCTGGAAAAAACCGAAAAACAGATTCGCAGCATGGAGCATGAACGCAAAGAAGCGTACGGTGCGCTAACTCAGCATCTCGAAACCATGACGCAAACTCAACAAGCGCTTCAGGGTGAAACGCAAAATCTGGTGAAAGCCCTGAGCCGCCCTGAAGTCCGTGGCCAATGGGGTGAAATGACCCTCAAACGTTTGGCCGAACTGGCAGGCATGGTGGAACACTGTGATTTTTTCGAACAGGAACACACCCAAACTGAAGACGGCGCGATGCGCCCCGACATGATAGTACGCATGCCCGGCGGGCGTGAAATTGTCGTCGATGTTAAAACACCACTGGACGCGTATCTCTCTGCAGTAGAAGCTACGGACGACAAGGAACGCGAGACGCATTTGGCACGTCACACCAAAAACGTGCGCAAACGCGTGCAGGAACTGGCTGCCAAAGGCTATTGGAACCAATTCAAAAATGCGCCAGACTTTGTGGTGTTATTTATTCCCGGCGACCAGTTTTTAAGCGCGGCACTGGATAATGACTATTCGTTATTAGAGGACGCCATGCAACAAAAGGTGATTCTCGCCACGCCCACCAGTTTTGTCGCACTGTTACGTGCAGTGGCTTACGGCTGGCGACAGGAGTCACTGGCAGAAAATGCCGAACATATTAAAGAAGTGGGTGAAGAACTTTATGGTCGCTTAGCCACGTTTGCGGAACACCTGGGCAAGATGGGCAAGACGCTCAATAGCTCGGTGCAGCACTACAACAAGGCCGTCTCTTCATTTAGTACCCGCGTAGTCCCCAGCGCACGCAAGTTTACAGAGATGGGTATCTCCACCAAAAAAACCGTGGAAAATCCTGAGCAGATTGAAACAGCACCGCGCAGCCTGGAAACACTCAATATTGAAACAGAAACGCCTGAACTCCCCGGCAATGATTCCAAGCACTAACCATGCTACTCCGTCAGTCAGACAAACTATCCCGTGCTGCCTTTTTTGCATCTTTCCACGCATCCGATGCTACATCCTTGGCCTTGTTAGTTAAATTGGGCTCAGTAAAAGGATTGGCCCACAGCGAACGGTCATGACCGATGTTGATGCCAAACCACAATCCCACCAGTAAACCCGCGACTGCACCCACCAAATATTTTTTCATGCCTAGCATCAACATTATCCATTCTCGTGTTGTTTAAAGTGATCATCACATAATATGGCAGCGCACCAGCCTCAGCAAGCCGCAAGCGTGCAACAAAATGGTACGTACACTCCTCAGCAGATACGCGATGCCTACGCATACTGTCAACAGATGGTACATAGTCACTACGAAAACTTTCCTGTCGCTTCGCTCATTTTACCCAAACACCTGCGCCAACCTATTAGCGTCATTTATGCCTTTGCACGCACTGCCGATGACTTTGCCGACGAAGGTGACTGGCCTGCCGAGACCCGACTCACAAAACTCAAAGAATACGATGACTATTTAGACGCCATCGCTAACGGCGAAAAAATCGACAACCCCATTTTCATTGCACTGGCCTATGTTGTCGGAAAACATCAACTGCCTTTACCATTGTTTCACGACCTCATTACCGCCTTTCGGCTGGATGTCACCAAAACCCGGTTTGCCGATATCGATGACGTGTGGGACTACTGCCGCTATTCCGCCAACCCGGTGGGCCGCCTACTCCTGCATTTAATGGATGCCGCCACGCCAGAAAACCTCGAACGCTCCGATGCCATTTGCAGCGCATTACAATTGATTAATTTTTTGCAGGACATTGCACAGGACTTTGTGGAAAATAATCGCATTTATCTCCCGCAAGCTGACCTGCAACGGTTTAAAGTAAATGAAGAACATTTCCGCACACAAAACAGCGACGACGCCTTTGCCCAATTAATTCAACAACAAATAATGTACGCTCGCCATAAAGTGTTACTCGGTAAACCGCTCGGGCGTGATGTTGGTGGACGGTTTGGTTTCCAACTTCGTTTAATGATCAATGGCGGATTACGTGTTTTGGAATTACTCGAAAAACAAAAGGGTAACCTTTTCTCTCGTCCCCGCTTAAAAAAGCATGACTGGTTGTTAATGTTACTCCGCTCAATATAGTATCTCCCAACTAGCAACTGGTGATTGTCCTAATTTTACCCACCAAAGAATAATGATTATTTCGCCCGCACCATTCATTATTCTAGGTTATCCTAACTAAAGGGATCGGCCACCAAACCATAAAATAACGAACTCTGATGAGGCAGCAACGGAAAAATGAAAACGATGAAAGCTTTAGTTAAAAAACATGCTAAAGAAGGCCTGTGGCTGGAAGATGTGCCTGTCCCAGAGATTGGCAATAATGATGTGCTGGTCAAGATTCAGAAAACAGCCATTTGCGGAACGGACGTACACATCTACAACTGGGATGAATGGGCGCAAAAAACTATTCCAGTGCCCATGACCGTTGGCCATGAATTCGCAGGTGCGATTGTTGGCATGGGAACTAACGTGAGCGGCCTGAATGTCGGCGATATTGTTTCCGGTGAAGGTCACATTGTTTGTGAACGCTGCCGAAACTGTCTGGCAGGTAGACGTCACCTTTGCCCAAACACCATTGGTATTGGTGTTAATCGCACAGGTTGTTTTGCAGAGTTTTTGTCTATTCCGGCAAAAAATGTGTTTAAACCAAACATCGATATTCCCACGGATGTGCTTGCTTGTTTTGATCCATACGGTAATGCCGTCCACACAGCGCTTTCTTTTAATATGGTCGGTGAAGACGTATTGATCACTGGAGCGGGGCCCATTGGCATCATGGCTGCGATGGTTGCAGCCCATTGTGGCGCACGCAATATAGTGATCACAGACATCAATGAATACCGATTGAATCTTGCAAAAAATATCGTGCCAAGAGCAATTCCCATTAACGTTGCAGAAGAATCCATCAGTAAAGAATTTATGCATAGCCTGGGTATTCTTGAAGGTTTTGATGTGTGCCTGGAAATGTCTGGCTCACCAAAAGCCTTCAGAGACAGCCTCGACATAATGATTAATGGCGGCAGTATCGCAATGTTAGGCATCATGCCAGATGGCACAGGTATCGATTGGACAAAGGTTGTCTTTAAAGGTCTTTTCATTAAGGGTATTTACGGTCGAGAAATATTTGAAACCTGGTACAAAGGCGTAATGATGGTGCAAAGCGGACTACCGCTAGAAAAAATTATCACCCACCGCTACCACTATACTGAGTTCCAGAAAGGCTTTGATGTCATGCGTTCAGGGCAATCTGGAAAAGTGGTTCTTGATTGGGAAGCGCTTTGAGCCGTATCGGTAATTACTGAGTGTTAAAAAAAACGGGGATACAAATGAGTTTCAAAAATACACAAATCAGCCTGGCTGAAGAGCTGACTGAAATCAAAGAAGCGGGTCTCTGGAAAACCGAGCACGTTATTGTTTCTGAGCAGAAAAATGACATCACCCTTGCTGACGGTAGCGAAGTTATCAACATGTGTGCCAATAACTACCTCGGCCTGGCTAACAATCCTGACGTTATACAAGCGGCAAAAGACAGTTATGAACACTGGGGTTTTGGACTCGCCTCTGTACGCTTTATCTGTGGCACACAAACGATCCACAAAACGCTGGAAGAAAAAGTCACAGACTTCCTTGGCATGGAGGACACGATTCTTTATGCAGCGTGTTTTGACGCCAATACAGGGCTCTTCGAAACTATTTTAGGCAAAGAAGATGCCGTTATCTCCGATGAACTGAACCATGCATCCATCATCGATGGCGTCCGTTTATGTAAAGCAGCACGCTTTCGCTATAATAATAATGACATGCAAGACCTTGAAGCCAAGCTAAAAGAGGCTAAAGCGGGAGGCGCACGTCGAATTCTAATTACCACTGATGGTGTATTTTCAATGGATGGCACCATTGCTCAGTTAGATAAAATTTGTGACCTTGCCGATCAATATGATGCCACGGTTCATCATGATGACTGCCATGCCGTTGGCTTTATGGGAAAAACAGGGCGCGGTATCCACGAATACCACGACGTGATGGATCGCGTAGATATTATTACTGGCACCTTTGGCAAGGCTCTCGGTGGCGGGTCTGGCGGGTACACATCCGGACGTCAGGAAATTATTGACATGCTACGTCAGCGCTCGCGCCCCTATCTTTTTTCCAACACAGTAGCGCCCGCGATTTGTGCGGCCGCCATCAAAGTTCTCGATATGCTTTCTGAATCTACAGAATTGCGTGACCGGCTGGAAAAAAATACACGTTACTTTCGCCAAGGTATGAAAGATGCCGGTTTTGCCATTAGCCCTGGTGAGCACCCTATCGTGCCAGTCATGTTGGGTGATGCTAAGCTCGCTCAAGAGATGTCACAAAAATTATTGGAACGTGGGATTTATGCTGTTGGTTTTTTCTTTCCCGTGGTGCCCAAAGGAAAAGCAAGAATCCGTACCCAAATTTCTGCAGCACATACGAAACAAGACTTAGATAAAGCGATTGAAGCATTTGCCGCAACTTATGCTGAACTGACCAATTAAATTGCTGGCTACTGTTATTCCACTTCGTGGGTGCACACCCGATTTCGGCCACTCTCTTTCGCCCGGTACAGAGCCGTATCCGCACGCACCACAAATTCTTCGGTTGACTCATCACGATAAAATAGTGCCACACCCACTGACACCGTTACTCGTCCAATATCCTTTCCAACACGACTGCGATCCATTGCCTGGTTTCGCACGTTGTTGCAAACATTATCAGCAACACGCTCAGCCCCTTCCATGGGCGTATTTGGTAACAGCAGCACAAATTCCTCACCGCCGTAACGTGCCAACACGTCACCGCCACGCACCGTGTCGTTTATCGCATTTGAAACTTGTTTGAGCACCGCGTCACCCACCACATGCCCGTAGGTATCATTCACTTTTTTGAAATGATCAATATCCACCATCAACAAGCACAAAGCTTCATTATTGGCTGTGGCATGTTTGCGTGCCTCTACCAAAGAAACATCAAACGCACGACGATTTTGAATGCCTGTTAACGGGTCGGCTAATGATTCTTCTCGGACGCGTTTAAAGTCTGTGCGTAGACTAGACAGGTCTTGATTGGTTTGTACCAGTTCTTCTTGCAAGTCTCGACTAACTGCTTGCATGCGTACGGTTTCATCAATCAACTGAGCAACAATATCCACCACGCCCGATGATTCGCCGTCAGTTAATTGTTTAGCTGCATCCCCAAGGTTTTCTTGATAGCTCTGTGATTCGCGGCTGACTTTGTCCAACGAACCGCGAGTGGAATCGACAATGGTGGAAAGCGCCATACGCACATCTTTTAGCGCTTGCTCATCGGTGCCACTAACAAAATTTTGGTACAGCGAATGCACCTGATCATCGGTAAGATCTTTGGTCGTTTCCCGCAATCGATCCAGCGCCTCGGTCAGTTGCGGGTTTTGCCCCGCCACATACTCGTACAGTACCGCGTAATTCACCGGATTGGCGGGAACGGCAAACTTACTCGCCAGCGGCAACGCGGTTCGTGCAATTTGCGTGGCTTCTTCCACGCTGTCGGAATATTCAATACCCACTGCAGCTACCCCTGCAACAACCTCTGGACCACACCGAAAACAACAGCAAAACCACCCCCGGCTCTGTGTCATGTAGTCCTTTTCCTACATGCATAATCGACGATTACAACACGGATTTCAAGCTTGTGATCAGCGTTGGTTGCGGGCAAATAGTAGAGCGAGTCTAAATCACCCGGTCATTTCCGCCGTCGATCGGTATTTGAGCACCGGTAGTTTTGGCGAACAGCGGACCGAGCAGAGCACAGGCCAACTCCGCCACATCATGGGAAGTGATCTCAACCTTGAGCAGATTTTTAGTTTTGTATTCCTGCACCGTCATCCCGTAGTGGCGCGCTCGACTTGCCAGTACCTCTTCAGTCCAAATCGCCGTATCGAATACCGCATCCGGGTGTAGCACGTTGATGCGGATACCTTTTGGTCCCAGCTCCAGCGCTGCGACCCGAGCCAGTTGCGTCAGCCCCGCTTTCGCCACCGAGTAAGCCGCAGCTCCCGGCCCCGGCGCGGTGACGTTTTTTGATGCCATGAAGACCACCGCCGGATCGATGCCCCGCTGCAAATAAGGGATGCAACACTGCAACAGTTGCTCATGGCTGCTGAGGTTGATTTGCAGACTACGATTCCACATTTCACTGTCCATTTCCTCGATGCGGTTGTTGGATGGGAAGGTACCGGCGTTGCTGATTAACACATCCAGCCCTCCGAAACGGCGCACCGTTTCATCCACCGCGGTTTGCAGGGAGGCGTTGTCGGTCACGTCGCACATGCGCCCCACAAAATCAGCAGAGCTAAATTGCGTTTCCACTGTCGGATCAATATCCAGCGCCATCACGGCAGCACCCTGCGCATGCAGCGTCTCGGCACAGGCGCGACCGATGCCACTGGCCGCCCCCGTCACCAGCGCAACCTTGCCCGCAAAGCTGGCGACTGTAACGCCCTTGCGTAGCTTGGCCTGTTCCAGATCCCAGTATTCCACGTCAAAAATGTCTTTTTCCGGCAGCGCCTGCCAGCCGCCAAAACATTCGGCCTGCTGAATGGCACGCAGAGTGTGGGCGGTGATGTCGCTAATAATGTCCGCCTCCTTTGTACTCGTGCCGAAGGCCAGCACCCCCTGACCCGGCCACACTGCCCAGCGCGGTGCGGGATCGAGACAGCTAAGCTCGTTCGCATCAGAGGCGTTAC
>CAZXZI010000129.1:0-7413 GCA_964645165.1 uncultured Ectothiorhodospiraceae bacterium | reverse complement strand
TGTGTGTGTGTAATCGAGCGATATGTGTAGTAGTGAGAAGAGTAGTGTGAGTATGTGTAGTAGTTTTGTGTTGTGTGCGGGTGTGTATAGGTGAGGTGAGATCATTACTAGATAATGTGTGTTTTGTTATGGTGTTGTGTTGTATTTTCAAGCAGTAGACTGCATACGAGGTTCTCCTAAGTCGCGTGGGCTCGGAGATGTTTATAAGAGACATGCATTAGCGAACCAACGATCCCGGGCACGATGAACCAACGGGATTGCAAATTCTCGTTATACCAGGCGCGCATTTCCAGCTTTACCGGTGGCCCCGTCTGGCCATGTTCGCGCTGCCACTGGCGGTTGAAATCCAGCACCACACTTTGCAGATAATTGAGGGCAACCATGGCGGTGTTGGAATTGCGGCCGTCGATGACCAACTGCAGCGGCGCGGGTTCGCCACGCGTAAGGTCGGCGCTGAAGCGCTGGCCGAGGCGGATCACCAGCAACACTTTGCGATCGTCGATGAGCGATGCTATCTCGGTATCACTGCCGATCTGGTGGAGAATGGAGAAATGCGGAGAGCCTTCGATACGCGCCAGCAACTCACGTGAAGCACCACCACTGTCTTCGTTATAGACCGCCACTGGCACATCGTTGAGGTCATAAGTAGCAGCGAAGCCAAAGATGAATAGCTGAAGGATGGGCGGCACGATAATGACGATCCGGCTGCGCTTGTCGCGCATCAGGGCGAGGAATTCCTTGGTAGCCAGAGCCAGGATGTTGGCAATGGTGTTGAGAATACGATTGCGCATGTCAGTCCAGCCTCTTGTACGATTTCTTCACCACCAGCGCAGTGAGGATCACCAGCATCAACAGCATGGCCCCAGCATTAGCCAGCACCACTGGCCACACCGGGCCGGCGAGGAACAGGGTTTGCAGGATGGCAACGAAATAGCGCGCCGGCACAATATAGGTGATGGTCTGCACCCAATGGGGCATGGAGTGGATATCGAACAGAAAGCCGGAAAGCAGGAAGCTGGGCAGAAAACTCACCACCAGTGCCACCTGCCCGGCAAGAAACTGATTGCGGGTAACGATGGAAATCAACAGGCCGATGGCCAGTGACACCAGCATGAACAGTGCCGAGCAGAGCATCAGCAACCAGAACGGACCGCGCAAAGGCACGTCGAACAGGAACAGAGCCATGGCCACACTGAGCAGCATACCGCCCATGCCTAACACGAAGTAGGGAATCAACTTGCCGGCCAGCATCTCGCCCATGTGCAACGGCGTTACCATCAGCGCCTCCATAGTGCCCCGCTCCCACTCGCGAGCCACCACCATGGCGGTAAGCAGAGAACCGATCATGGTCATAATGATGGCGATCAGTCCCGGCACCAGAAACAGGCTACTGTTCAGTGCCGGGTTGAACCACACCCGCTGCTCCATGGCCACCGGCAACTTGAGTTCCTGCCCACGCGCGGCGGAAAAGTGTTGCAGCCAGGCCAGCCAGGTACCTTGAATATAGCCTTTGGTAATGTTGGCGCGGTTGGAATCCACACCGTTGACGAACACGCCGATGGGCGCTTCGTCACCACTCAACAGACGGCTGGAAAAATTATTGCGCAGCCAGAGGATGCCATCGATGCGCCGCTCCGCCAGCGCCTGCTGCGCTTCCTGAATCGCGCCGAAGCGCTGCGGACGAAAAAACTCAGAGCGATCGAAGGCTCCAGCCAGAGACTGGGTGGCGGTGTCCGGCTGCTCGATGACAATACCCAGCGGAATGTGTTTGGCATCCAGTGATACGCCGTAACCAAACAGCAGCAGTAGAACCACTGGCATGACGAAGGCGATGGAAATGCTCGACGGATCACGCAAAATTTGCAGACTTTCTTTGCGGATCATGCCCCACAGGCGGCGCAGGCGGGCGTTCATGCCACCGCCTCTTTGCCCTGCTCACGCTGCTCGATAAGCTGGATGAAAGCATCTTCCATGGTGGGGTCGGGATTGTCTGCACTGCGCGCGCGGGCCTTCATTTCCCGTGGCGTGCCTTCCGACAGTACCGTGCCCTCCGCCATAATCACCAGACGGTCACAGTAGTTGGCCTCTTCCATGAAATGGGTGGTGACCAGCACCGTCACCCCGGCCTCGGCCAGGGCGTTGGTGCGCACCCAGAATTCGCGCCGCGCCAGGGGATCAACGCCGGAGGTGGGTTCGTCGAGGAACAGGATCTCCGGTTCGTGCATCAGTGCTGCCGCGAAAGACAGGCGCTGCTTGAAGCCTAACGGCAAGTCACGGGCGTTGGCCTCGCGGTAATCGACCAGCTCGAAGGTCGCAATGGCCCATTCTACCCGCTCCGTCTGGCGGCGACCGCGCAGGCCGTAGCCGCTGGCGAAGAAGCGCAGGTTTTGCAGCACGGAGAGGTCACCGTAGAGGGAAAACTTCTGCGCCATGTAGCCGATGTGACGGCGGGCCTCGGCGCGCGCAGTGTGCAGGTCATGGCCGGCCACCGACAGCTCGCCGCCACTGGCTGGCAGCAGGCCACAGAGCATGCGGAAGGTGGTGGTCTTGCCGGCGCCGTTGGCGCCCAGCAGACCGAAGATCTCGCCACGGCGCACGCTGAAGCTAACGTCGTTGACGGCGATGAAATCACCGAAGCGGCGCAGCAGCTTGTGCACCCGGATCACCTCCTCATCACCACGCGAGTCGATGTGCAGATCCAGTCCACCGAGAGCCGCGGCTCCATCGTGACGGATTTTGAGGCGGGCAACGAAGGCGTCTTCAAAATGCGGCGCGGCCGATTTGATACGCACGTCACCAAGCCCCGGCAGCAGATTCTCCGCCGTGGGCAGGCCAGCCTGCTCCATCACCAGACGCACCGTCTCGCCTTCTACCAAGGCATCGAGCACGCCCGGTGCCTGGCTGAGTCGCGTTTGCAAACGACGATGAGAAAGCCCTTCGGCGCTAACCTGAAATATACGGCCTTGCACCTCGGCGCTGAATTCTGCTGGCGGCCCCTGGCCGAGTAGCTTCCCCTGATGCAGCAACAACACCTCGTCGCAGCGTTCGGCTTCATCGAGATAGGCGGTACTGAGCAGCACGCTCATGCCCTGCTCCTGCACCTGACGATAGACGATGGCCCACAGCTCACGACGCGACACCGGGTCCACACCCACGGTAGGTTCATCCAGCAATAACAGACGCGGTGCGCGCAGCAGTGCGCAAGCCAGTCCCAGCTTCTGTTTCATGCCGCCGGAAAGCTGACCGGCAAGGCGTGCGGTGAAAGGTGCAAGACCGGTCATGTGCATCAGTTCGGCATAACGAGCGGAACGTTTTTCCGCCGGCAGTCCCTGTAGCTCGGCATAGAGATCGAGATTTTCCTGCACGCTGAGGTCTTCATAGAGGCCGAAGCGTTGCGGCATGTAGCCCACCGCCGATTGCACCGCCTGCGGTTCGCGCACGGCGTCCAGCCCCAGCACACGGATCTCACCCGATTCGGGGCGTAACAGGCCGCAGGCCAATCGCATCAGGGTGGTCTTGCCGGCGCCGTCGGGACCGATGAGACCGGTCACCCGGCCGGGGGCAATATCGAAACTAACGCCATCAAGGGCGCGCAGCGAACGCTCCCCGCTGGTGAAAACCTGGCGGACATCGCGGAAGGCAAGCGCGACCTCGTCGCTCATTGATCAGGAACCGCAGGGACGGGGCTGGGTACCGGCGTCTGCCTGATCCAGTTCGATGCTGGCGCTGGCCGGCATGCCCAGGCGCAACTCATCATCGGGATTGCAGGCGATAATGCGCACGGAATAAACCAGCCGGGTGCGCAACTCCGGGGTCTGTACCGTCTTCGGTGTGAACTCGGCGGTGGGCGAGATATAACCCACCCAGCCCTGATAGCGTTTGTTGGGATAACTATCAGTAGTGATCCAGGCTGTCGAACCCAGCCGCACACGACCCAGCATGGGTTCCGGTAGATAGGCGCGTACCCACACAGGATCGAGGAAGGCCAACGTCAGTACCGGCGACTGGGGAAAGGCCATGTCACCGGGCTCGAGGATACGGTTGCGGATGATGCCATCGGCAGGCGCGTACAGGCTGGCGTCGGCGAATCGCTGTCGCGCCTGCTTCAGTGCCGCCTCGCGCGCTGCCAGTTGGGCACGGGCAGCGGCGATATCTTCTTTGCGAGCACCGGCTTTAAGCAGGGCCAAGGTGGCTTGCACTGCCTTCACTTGTGCCGCAGCGGCATCGGCCTGTGAGCGTGCCTGTTCTTCATCCTGCGGTGAAGCGAGTTTCTTTTCCAGAAGTTGTGCCACACGGTGATAGCTGTCCTTCGCCGCTTTGGCCTGCGCTTTGGACGCCTGCAACTCAGCCTCGGCCTTGCGGATTTCCTCAGGCCGACTACCTGCCTCCAGCATGGCAACGACTTGTCGTTGGGCTTCCATCGCGGCCTCAGCCTCGGCCTGCTGCGCTTGCAGTAACTCCGTGTGCAAACGGGCCAGTAGTTGCCCCTTGCTAACATGGTCACCCTCTTGCACCAGTATCTCTGCAATATGTTCGCTGGCGTTGAAGGCCAGCTGAGCCTCGCGAATATCGACATTACCGTATAAGGCGAGTTGCTTGTTGTCGTTATCGTTCCCAGACTGCTGCAGCCAAAAATAGGCGCCAGCCCCAGTAAGAATGGCAATGACCAGCAAGATAGAAAAAGCCTTTTTCATGTTTTGTCCTCAAAAATTTACAGGCCAGATTTCTAGATGAATCTACCATCTAGAAATAATCACTGCTCATCTAGATTATTGAATCCAGTGACAGGTTAATTCAGCCTTGAGTTATTCGCTAGCGAATTAATGTCACACGGTTACAACAACATTATTAATATGGATTTATAGAGAAGCCTTATTTCATTCGCTTGACAATACATTTCGTAATCTATTGCCCATTAAGTTAGGAAAGCGGCACTTTATATAGTTTGAAAGACTTTACAGACCGGGGATAATATTAAAAATATGATTGATTTTTTTATCAATTGCTTCTGAGAAAATTCAGGTGTCGTCATATAGCTTTAGCTTGATAACTACTTTTCATAGTGGTCTTCAGTTGGCGTAACATCACAGGAAGATTTACCGATAAAGCTATAGGCGGGACACCAACCGATGATACCGGTGAGAAATGGCACCAAACCAATGGCAGCCCAGTAGTTTTGGTAAAATATTCCCACCGCGATAACTGCAGCACCCAGCAAAATACGCATACCCCGATCGATACCTACCACATTGTTTTTCATAAGCTTCTCCTTTTACGTTGAGGGGTATAAGACAATAAATTATTAATGGTTATCTGCTGTCTCGAATTTATAGGTGGCATGACAGGCAACACAATTTTGTAACAGCGTGGCCAGCTGCTCCAGGGTGTGGTCGCCGTCGCCCAATTGTTCAGCGTCTAACGCCAGTTGACTGAACTGCGCATGGGTATCAAAACCCATTTTCTTAAACTCCAGCGGTAGCTTACCAATGAGCGTGCCGGGCATACCCTGCTGTGCGGCGCGGCCGACCCGGTTCGCCGCGTCAGTCACAGCACCGAAATTATTGTTAGCCATACCCTGGGTGATCTGCTGAACGCTCTCAAGAAAAGTGCGCATCTCGGTTAATACAAGGTCCCTTTCGCTTGTAGTTAATTGAATGGCAAGCCGCCCGTCAATAGATTGTTCTACGCTGCCAGACAAAATAAATTTGTAAGCCATCAACCCGGTGCTTATGCCGAAAACTGCGACCAAAACCCAGCTGAATTTTTGCATCGTGCTACTCCCTCAATTTCGTTAGTTCGTGTGCTTTCTCTAGCGGTAAAATTCGATATGAAATTTTACCGGGCCATTAATCTCAACCTGGTGATCAGCTTGCGGGGCGACGACACCCTGCTGATCTGGTTTGAGCAGATGTTCTTCAAGCTCCGGCTCCAGAATCCGGTAGGTCAGACTGCCTTCGGTGACCTTGATTTTTCCCCACACACCGGCCGCCGTGGTGTGCCGGCCGAGAATGCCGGCGGGAACATTATCCTGGTCAAATTCTGACGTGCGTTTGTGGTATGCGAGATTGCTCGGTAGTGATTTCATGACTCTGCCTCCCATTCCTTGCCTGCGTTGATGAGAGTATCGTCTATGCGAAACAGATAATTAATACCCTAAATATGAACATCACCTTTGCGTAAAACGCAATAATTGACTACTATTTGCGCTAGATTAAGGAGACAAAGTGAACCTTTTCAGCAACCTTGAGCTGTTCGTAAAAACCATCGAAGTGGGTAGTTTTTCCGCATTGGGACGCCAGTTGCACATGGCACCCTCCTCGATCTCCCGCCAAATCAATGCGCTGGAGAAAGAGCTGGGGGTGCGTCTGTTGCAGCGAACGACTCGCAATATCAGCCTGACCGAGGCCGGGCAAATCTATTTTGAGCACGTCAGCAAAATTCTCAGTGATCTGGAAGAAGCACAGTTAGCCATTACCCAACTGCAGGCAAATCCCAAAGGCATATTACGTCTTAACGTTGCGATTCCCTTTGGCGAACGCAATATCGTACCTCTGATACCGGAATTTCTGAGGCTATATCCTGATTTGAAAATTGATCTCACACTTGAGGACCGTGCAATTGATCTGGTAGAAGAGCGGGTGGACTTATCCATTCGTATTAGTCGTTTGGATGATTCATCCATTGTCGCCCGCAAGTTGGCTGACAATCAGTTTGTGGTTTGCGCCAGCCCACAATATTTTGAAGTGCATAGTCTACCCAGTACGCCCAATGATTTATCGCGTCACAATTGCCTTATTAATAAAAATATCTACAACAGTGATACCTGGCAGTTTCGTAAAGGGAATTCAACACAAAACATGTCTGTCTCAGGAAATTTCCTGGCCAATACAGGGGGAGCGTTGTATCAGGCGATGTTGTCGGATCTAGGTATTGCTGTGTTGCCAACCTGGTTTGTGGGTGAAGATATTAAACAGGGAAAATTACAAGTGGTGCTAGGAGACTATGCGGTCAATTTACCCGCCATGATTGATAGTGCCATCTATGCTTTGTATCCTGCAGGACAGTATTTACCACCGAAAGTCCGCGTGTTTATCGATTTTCTCATTGAAAAACTGAAAGTATAAAAGCAAGGAGCGTTGAGTGTTGAACCGTTGTTATATTTTATTTTTTACACTATTGCTGACCTGTTCTGTAACCATGGCAGATACAGAAACCGACACAGCTGACCGATTCCTGGCTGGCTACGTCACTGCGATACTTGAGCATGAGTTAAAGTGGGAACGTGGTAGCTACCAACTCGTGGTGATTGACGGCATAGCGACGATCCAGTTGTTTGAGGAGGATATTCTGCGGCGCATGCAGCTCGAGAGAGCTCTGCCAGCAATCGAAGGCTTACAAAACGTTACCATTATC
>CAZXZI010000128.1:2189-7538 GCA_964645165.1 uncultured Ectothiorhodospiraceae bacterium | reverse complement strand
CGGTTGCGCACCGCCCCCGGTGCGCGCCATCCGAAGCGGGTCTGGTTCTTCGAAATGCTCTACCGGGCCGAGGAAGAGCCGGAATCGCTGGATGTCGATGTGCTTCCCGAATGATTCATTGGTGCAGTCATGAAGCTGACGGAAAAGGCGGCGCGGGATGAAAGATGTGAAGAATGGGATATGGTTAACTCCATTTTGAGGAATCAATGAATGGGTGATTATTATCGCTATTGGGGAAAGGCAAAGCCTGAAAAAGAGGGAGGCCCGGCATTTCATCTATTGCCGTATCATTGTCTGGACGTGGCGGCAGTGGGAGTTGCTTTCCTTGAGCAGTCTTCCTTGCTTAATTCCTGCTGTGGGTTACTGAAATGTTCTGAACGGGCATTTTTATCTTGGGCTGCATTTTTTCTGGCGTTGCATGACTTGGGCAAGTTTAGTGAAGCGTTTCAATCTCAACGATCTGACCTGATTCTGGAGCTGCAAAAACGTGAACCAAACCCGACCAAAATATATAGTGAACGTCATGACTCCCTGGGCTTTTGGTTATGGGATGAGTGTCTTGTTGATGAGCTGCTGCCGAAAATAGGCTTTGACGATTCACGCAGAACCCAGCGCAGTCTTAAGGTTTGGTTAATAGCGGTGACCGGGCATCATGGTATGCCACCCAAACCGCATGGTAATACAGACAGCTTCTTTTGCAGGGAAGACAAGCAAACGGCTGCTGAGTTTGTGCAAGCGATGGCGGAATTATTGCTGACCGATGAAACCAGACACATTCTCAAAAATCTGGATGCGAGAGATTTTCAGCAATGGAGTGAATTGCTCTCCTGGTGGTTTGCGGGAGTCACTGTGCTTGCCGACTGGCTCGGTTCGAACACTCAATTTTTTCCATATAAAAGCCAGCCAATGAAGTTAGAAAAGTACTGGGGATATGCTCAAGGTCAGGCGACTAAAGCATTATCCGAGTCAGGAGTTTCGCCATCCGCCATTGAAAGAGGGCGTTCTTTCAAAGATTTATTCCAGAAAATTCAAGTAGCGACACCACTGCAGGATTGGGCCATGACAGTGGACATTCCGCAAACACCGCAAATCCATTTTCTGGAGGATGTGACTGGGGCCGGGAAAACAGAAGCCGCAATCATGTTGGCTTATCGCTTGATGGAACAGGGTTTGGCAGAAGGATTTTTCATCGGTTTGCCGACAATGGCAACAGCCAATGCCATGTATAAGCGCGTGGCGGAAGTATATCAAAAGCTCTTTGCCGGCAATGCCAATTTAGTGTTGGCACACGGACACAAAAAACTGGTTGAAGAGTTTGCAGCCTCGATTTTGCCCGCCTGCACACCGGAACAGGATAGTTCACAGCTGGATGAAACAGCTTCTGCTCGTTGCAGTGCTTGGCTGGCTGACCATAGCAAACGTGCATTGTTGGCATCAGCCGGGATAGGAACAATAGATCAGGCCTTGTTAGCTGTTTTGCACAGTAAACACCAATCACTGCGCTTATTGGGCTTATTCAACAAGGTGCTGATCGTGGATGAGGTGCATGCTTGTGATGCTTATATGCAAGGTGTGCTGGAAGTGTTGCTGGAGTTCCACGCGCGCACAGGTGGTCCGGTGATTCTGTTATCAGCAACTTTGCCCGCCCGTATGAAACAAGCCTTGCTCAATGCTTATGCCAAAGGCCGCAATCAATTATCCGCACCTGCGTTATGCTCAGATGCTTACCCTCTGGCAACAAATTGGCATGATGGGCAAATAGCTTTGTCGGAGACTGTACTAGCCTCGCGATCCAGTGTATCTCGAACAGTGCAAGTGCATTACGAAGCCAATGACGAAAATATTTTTGCGCACATTGATGCTGCATTGCGACAGGGCCAATGTGTGGGATGGATACGCAATACCGTTGCCGATGCAATGGTTGCTTACGAGCGCATATCCCAAACGATTTCACCTGATAAAATAACGCTGTTTCATGCCCGCTTTGCATTGCAAGACAGGTTGGAAACAGAGGCGCATGTGATGGCGTCATTCGGTGAAGACAGCGCGCTGCAAGATCGACGTGGACGTATCATGATTGCCACACAGGTTGCCGAGCAATCATTGGATGTGGATTTCGACGTGCTGATTACCGACCTCGCTCCGATAGATCGTGTTTTACAGAGGGCGGGGCGCTTGCAGCGACATGTGCGTGATGCTCAAGGCAATCGTTTGGTTGCGTCCGATGCTAAAGATCAGCGCCCAACTCCATGCCTGTGGGTATATGGCCCAGAGTGGACAGAGCGACCAAAGGCAGATTGGTACGGCGCTGTATTCAAAAAGGCCCAATATGTCTATGGGCACCATGGGCAATTGTGGTTAACAGCAAAGATGTTGCAGAGAGGGCACTTCACCATGCCCGGCGATGCCAGGGATATGATTGAATCCGTATTTTCAGAAACAGCGATAGTGCCCGAGGCGCTTGCCAGGAATGCATTGATAGCCGAAGGGCAAGAGATGTCCGAAGCAAGTTTGGCGCAAATGAACACCCTAAAAATCGGTGGAGGCTACAAACGTGGCGAAATTGGCGACTGGTGGAGCGAGGCCAAAACGCCTTCCCGCTTGGGTGAAGAAACGATGGAAGTCATGTTGGCAAAGTGGGAAGGTGAGAACTTGCAGCGATGGGCAGAGGGTGTATGGACGTATAGCATGGTAAAAGTGGCAGCCCGATGGCTGGCAAGGGTCGATGCACCGTCTGAAGCAGTGCAAAAAGCAGCGTATTTGCAATTGCAACAGACTCTGCCCAGTCAGGGTAAATGGTGTGTGTTGCTGCCATTGACGCAGCGTTCGGATGGGGCGTGGGTAGGAGAGGCCTGGACTGCGGAAAATGAGAAGTGCGGGAAAAAACCGGAGATTTTAACGTGGCTGTATGATGCTGATTTTGGTTTGCGAGTAGAAGACGTTCTAGAGGGAGCGGAGGCAGAATGAATTTATTGGAAGAAAAATGGTTGCCCGTACGACGCAGCACAGGGCAAGTGGACTGGATCGCCCCACACCAAATCAGTGAACCGGATATTGTTGCGTTTGCAGCCAATCGGGCCGACTTCAACGGCGCATTGGCGCAAATGATGATTGGCCTGTTGCAAACGACTACACCAGTTGATGATGAAGGCGACTGGGAAGATTTGCAAGATGTGCCACCTGCTGCAGAAGTTCTGAAAAAATGGTTTGAACCGGTTGCCGAAGTATTCGTATTGGATGGTGATGGCGCGCGGTTTATGCAGGACTTCAGTTTAGTCGCTGCAGACGGTGCAAAATGTACGATTGATGCGTTATTGATTGATGCTGCTGGGGGCTCGGCTATTGATAAAAATACCGATCATTTTGTCAAACGCGACACCATCAATGTGATGTGCCCGCATTGCTTGGCGACGGCATTATTCACCTTGCAAACGAATGCTCCAGCAGGAGGTGCTGGACATCGCACCAGTCTGCGCGGCGGTGGCCCGCTAACTACGCTGCTGGTTACTACACCATCGCGTAGTTTGTGGCAGGACTTGTGGCTCAATGTCCAACCGCAACGGACATTTCTGCAACGAGGTGGTGATGTGCATAAAACAGCAGGGCATTTTACCTTTCCATGGCTGGCCGCCATTAACCAGATTCAGCCAACAGGCGGCGAGACACAGCCACTGCAAGTACATCCTCATCATCTATTTTGGGCTATGCCACGCCGAATTCATGTTGATTTCGAAGATGTCCACAAGGGGCAGTGCGATGTTTGCAAACGCGATTCGTCACAACTAATCCACCGTTATGTCACCAAACCTAAAGGCTTGAATTATAAAGGCGCGTGGCGGCATTCGTTTTCACCCTATTACGAAACCAAAGAAGGCTGGCTGCCTGTGCATCCTCAACCAGGGGGCTTTAGCTATAAGAACTGGCTGGCGTGGGTAATGGGTGTGAATCAAGGAAAGAAATCAGTTCAAGCCGCAGAAATTGTTGATTACTTTTTGCATGAACGTAATAAATATCAGAAATCAGGACAGTTCAGATTGTGGGTGTTTGGCTATGACATGGATAACATGAAACCCCGTTGCTGGTATGAAACCACGTTTCCTTTGTACGGCTTGGCAGATGTGAAGCGTGCTGCACAAACGCAGGTTCATAATCTTATTGCCAACAGAATTGAAGCCTCGGAACAAGCCACCTTTTATTTGAGGCAAGCCGTCAAGCAGGCGTGGTTTGGCGAGAGTGATTTACGCGGTGATTTGAGTTTTGTTGATAAAGCATTTTGGGACAGCACAGAACCCGATTTTTATCAGCAACTAAACGACTTGATGAAGCAGGCACGAACCGAAGCAGGGATTGATATGGATGATGCGAATTTCATCATTGCCTTGGGCAAAACATGGCACAAGGTACTGATCCAATGCGCAACCAGATTGTTTGATGTGGATATTGTGGGTGCGGGCTCTGTTGCTCAGCAAGACCCGCGCCGTGTTGCCGATGCCTACAATAGCCTGCAAAGAAACCTGCACGGTAATGCGATTAAAACCATCTTGCGTTTGCCTGTGACTAAGAAGAAAAGCAGGAGTGCAGAATCATCCGCCGCACCACAAATTCAACCAACAGTGTAGAGGGAAGAATCATGAAAGAAGATAAATCAACGCCCGTAAAAGTTCTTTTTGCAAAGCCGTTATTCCATTGGTGGCAAGGGTTGGATGAAGACCGTGCCAGCCGTGCAGTATTGCGGCGATGCGCAACACTCGATGCAGTGACCCTAAGCGATGCTTATCAGCGTTTCTACCGTTATATGCTGGCTTGTGGCTGGCCGGAAAATGCCAGTGAATGGCAACGAGACAAGCTGGCGACTATCGCCGGATTATTGGCGCACGTCAAAACTGACGATACCCAGCGTTTGCCCATCAGAATGTCTGAACTGGCTGGTGACAGACCGTTGTTTTCAGAGATGCGATTCCGTGACTTGCTCAAAGTTGAAACCACGGATGATTTATTTGTCAGTCTGCGCCGAGCACTACCCTTGATAGGTTATCAGGCCAGCATTGAGCAACTGGCACACGATGTCTATTGGTGGAATGATGCAACCAAAAAGAAATGGGCATACAGCTATCGTTGGCCCGTTAAGCAGACTGCATAAACATTTCAAACAAACCCTTTACGAAAAAACATTCAAGGAGAAAACTATGACCCGATTTATTCAATTACATGTTTTGACCAGCTATCCGCCATCAAATCTGAACCGCGATGATACCGGCCGCCCGAAAACTGCTGTAATCGGCGATTGCATCCGCTTGCGCATTTCTTCGCAAAGCCTGAAACGGGCCTGGCGGACATCGGATGAGTTTG
>CAZXZI010000128.1:0-2089 GCA_964645165.1 uncultured Ectothiorhodospiraceae bacterium | reverse complement strand
GAAGATGATTATTTTATTGCGGTTGATGACCTCAACACTGGTGAAGAAGATCGTGGTGCAGCGCATATCGGCGAACTAGGTTTCGGCGCGGGCGTGTTTTATCTGTACATCTGCATTAACCGTGAACAATTGCAGAAGAACCTTGGTGGCGATGAAGAATTGACACGAAAAGCCTTGAATGCCTTCCTGCAAGCTGTCACCAAGGTTTCGCCTACCGGCAAGCAAAACAGTTTTGCTTCGCGTGCCTATGCTGGTTTTATGCTTGCTGAAAAAGGGGATCAACAGCCTCGCAGTCTGGCGCAAGCCTTCCTTAAACCAGTAAAACCCAATCAGGAAAGAGGCGAAGACACGATGAGTCGCGCCATCACAGAATTAACCAGACGACGCGACAATTTTAACAAGGTATATGGTGATTGTGCCGATACCAGCGAGCAGTTCAATGTAGAAACGGGTGAAGGTAGCCTGACTGCTATAGCTGAATTTATAGCGGAATAGATGCTATGGAAACCTTGGTTTTTCAACTGCAAGCGTCCTTGTCGTCGTGGGGTGAAACGGCCGTGGGTGAATATCGCCCTAGCGGAGAATATCCGAGCCAGTCTGCCATACACGGTTTGTTAGGTGCTGCATTGGGCATCACGCGTGACGATGATGCATCACAAGCAGCGCTGCGTGCTGGTTATCGTCTGGCAGTGGGGGTGCTGAGTCAGGGGCGGTTGTTGCGCGACTATCATACTGCCCAGGTGCCTGGTCGCACCGATTTGAAAAAACGTCCACACGCCACGCGGCGGGATGAATTGGCAATACCTAAAACCGACCTCAATACCATCCTGTCGAGTCGTGATTATCGGCAGGATGCTGCCGCACTGGTGGCGGTGCAAATAGTGGCGAATGCGCCGTATTCATTAGTGCAGTTAGCTGATGCGCTGAAAAGGCCCAGGTTTGTAATGTATATGGGACGAAAGTCTTGCCCGGTAGATGTGCCTTTGCACCCATGTGTCTTGAATGTAGAAAGTATCAACGCGGCGTTTACTGATTACCAGCTACAACTGGCTAATTTGTGGCAACAGCAACTTCCAAAACAAATCCGGCCAAACAATTTGGCAGTCCGGAAAATTGCATGGGGTGATGATTTCGGTGCAGATGATTTGTCATCAATAGGTGTGCAACGCGATTTGAGTATCACTCGTAAAGATCAGGTGATAACACGCCAAGGCTGGCAGTTTGCAGACCGTAGCGAACATATCGCTTTACTATTGAAGGAATGCAGCCATGTATTTTAGTGTAATTACCCCGGAAGAAGGCTTGTTGCGTCAGGCTGCGCATGAATTGGCGCAAACGGCTTATGCCGAGCATCAATGGATATGGAAATTCTTTCCAGGCAGCGCGGATCAGAAGCGCGATTTTATTTTTCGACGCCATGAACTTGATCATACGCCGCGTTTTTATGTGGTATCACATCGACCACCCAAAGCAATTAGTGCGGCATGGCAGGTACAAAGTCGCGTCTATGATCCGCAATTGCAGGAAGGCCAACACTTATCTTTTCAACTCCGTGCTAATCCGGTGATTTCCAAAAAAAATGACGCTGGTAAATCACAGCGCCATGATGTTGTGATGCAAGCTAAAAAACGGTTGCTGGCAGATCACGGTCTCGGCAAAGTGGCGAAATGGGCGGACTGGAAAGACGAGAACGACAAGCCTTTGCTGTATGAATTGGTGCAAGGGTGTTGTGCTGAATGGCTCGACGGAGTAGCGAAACGAAATGGCTTTGAAATCTCGCTGTCGGATGAAGCTGAGCCACAGCGCATGCTGCAAGTTGATGCCTATGAACAAAGGAAGTCGGGTAAGCGCGAACACAATATCCGTTTTAGTGTCGTTGATTTTTCAGGGGAGTTGTTGGTTACGAATCCTAAGCTGTTTCTGTCGGCCTTATTTAACGGTTTAGGCCACGCCAAGGCCTTCGGTTGCGGCTTGCTTCTGGTGCGGCGGGTGTGATGTTGGAAAAAATCAAAACAGCCTGTGCCGAGGGCAGGATTCAATGGCGAACTCATGCTTTGGAACGAATGATGGAACGTGGCATCAGCCGGTG
>CAZXZI010000127.1:0-7618 GCA_964645165.1 uncultured Ectothiorhodospiraceae bacterium | reverse complement strand
TGGCCACGCTGAGGCCGGAAACTTTGGCTAACTGGTCTACACTACGTTCACCCTGAGCCAGAAATTCCAGTAATTCCAGCCGATTACCATTGCTCAGCGCCTTGCCGACACGGGCGAACTGGGCGAACAGTTCTTGTTTAAAGTTCGGTGTATCTGGGCTTGTGGGCATGGCTGTCTCTTGGGCTATCGTTGATTCATCGACGATGCAAAAAAATCGTCAGTCTGTGTTACACCGTCACCCCAGCGAAAGCCGAGGCTCAGGAAGTTCGGACTCTGAATTCCGGCCTTTGCCGGAAAGGCGTAATTTTATAGGCGGTACGGCGACAATGACCGACCAATGCCGCCCCGCTAATTTGAGGCTTGACATAAACTCCGCGGCTGCTATTCTACTATTCAACTGATCTATTGAATAGTTGCGCTTGTATTATTATAGCGTGCAAACTGAAGACCACCAACCTGTCGCTAAGAGCCACAGAGAAAAGAGAGAACCGCACATGAACTTCAACGAATTTGTCCTGCAAAACGAAGTACCCATTCGCCTCGGCTTCTTTTTTGGCGTATTTGCCGTGATGGCGCTGTGGGAAGTGCTGGCACCACGCCGGGCACTGACCGTCTCCAAGGCCGTGCGTTGGGCCAATAATCTGGGACTAGTGTTTTTTAATAGCTTCGTGCTGCGCGTGCTGTTTCCCGCCGCTGCCGTGGGCGTAGCCGTCTTTGCCGCCGAACAGGGCTGGGGGCTGCTCAATTATTATCAACTGCCCTTCGCGTTGACCGTGGTGTTGTCGGTGATCGCGATGGACTTCATCATCTACCTGCAACACGTGTTAGTACACGCCGTGCCCGCCCTGTGGCGGCTGCACCGGGTGCACCATGCCGATCTCGACTATGACGTCACCACCGGGGCTCGTTTTCACACTATCGAGATCATCCTTTCCATGTTGATCAAGTTCGCCACCATCCTGGTACTTGGCCCGCCAGTAGTGGCCGTGGTGATTTTTGAAGTGGTGCTCAATGCCATGGCCATGTTCAACCACGGCAACGTAGGTTTACCGTTGGGGCTGGATCGCATCATTCGACTACTTCTGGTTACCCCGGACATGCACCGGGTGCATCATTCGGTGGAAGATAACGAAGCCAATAGCAATTACGGATTTAACCTCTCAATCTGGGATCGCCTGTTCGGCACTTACATCGACCAGCCCCGCGAAGGTCACACGGGCATGACCATTGGTATTCACGGTTACCGTGACCCGAAACAGGTGGATCAGCTGCCGGGCATGTTGGCGCTGCCCTTTATTGGCAAGATTACGGGTTATGCGATTAACCGTCGCGAATGGAGCAAACCCGAAAACAAAGCCAAAACCAAATAATTTTCGTCACTCCGGCGCAGGCCGGAATGACGGATGAAGAGACAAAACGGTCTTAAATAACTGGAATTATTGATTTATGAAAATTGTACGCCTCGCCCTGTTCGCTTTGTTATTCGCAGGCATCTCCCTGGCCATCATTTACCGTGATGCCTTCGACGCCGCCGCGCTAGAGGCCTGGGTGAAAGATGCTGGTGCCGCTGGGCCGATTCTGTTTATGGCGATTTACGCCATCGGCACAGTGTTCTTTTTGCCCGGCTCCGTGCTCACGCTAACGGGCGGTGCCCTGTTCGGCCCTGTGTGGGGAACCGTTTACAACCTCACCGGCGCGACCATCGGCGCGACGCTGGCCTTTTTAGTCGCACGCTATCTGGCCTCGAACTGGGTGGAACAAAAAACTGGCGGCCGTCTAAAACAACTCAAGGAAGGTGTCGAAGGTGAAGGTTGGCGCTTTGTCGCCTTTGTACGGCTGGTACCGTTGTTTCCATTCAACCTGTTGAACTACGCATTGGGACTCACACGAATTAGATTGTCCCACTACATCATCGCCAGCTACCTTTGCATGTTACCCGGCGCGCTTGCCTACACCTATCTGGGTTATGTGGGACGCGAGGCAGTAGCAGGCGGCGAAGGACTGATTCAAAAAAGCATGTTAGGCCTGGCGCTATTAGCGCTGGTGGCTTTTCTGCCACGGCTCATCGGCCGCCTGCGTCAGAAACCCATGCTCAGTATCCCGGAGCTGAAACAACGTCTGGATGCCGGTGAAGATGTGCTGGTACTCGATGTACGCAGTGCCGAGGACTTTGTCGGCGAGCAAGGCCACATCGCCGAAGCAAAAAATATTGCTTTGGAAGAACTGCCGAATCGATTTACCGAGTTAGGTGAGTACGAAGAAAAGCCCATCATCCTCGTCTGCCGTACGGATCGGCGTTCGGCCAAAGCGGCACAACTACTCGCACAAAAAGGTTTTGCCGATGTGCACGTTGCCAAAGGTGGGATGACGGATTGGAATCTTAATAGCTTTCAAATTGAGTGACTTAAGTTGAGAAATTAGGAGAACAACTATGAAAATTCTGATTATTTTAAACGACCCTCCTTATGGCACAGAGCGTAGCTATAACGGATTGCGGTTGGCAAAAAATTTGATCAGCCATAACGCGTCATTACAGCTTACGGTATTCCTGATGTCCGATGCCGTCGCCTGTGCCAAACAAGGGCAGCAAACACCGTCCGGCTATTACAACATCGAACTCATGCTGAAATCGGTTTTGCGTCATAAACAACATGTCTTATCGTGCGGCACATGCATGGACGCACGCGGTTTAAACGAAGTAGATATCATCGAGGGCATAATCCGTAGTGATATGGACACCCTTTCCAACGCCACTGTGGCAGCAGATAAAGTGCTGGTTTTTTGAAACTGTTTTCTGCATTCACTTTGTAGAGTGAATACAGAAAACAGTACATCCATTTTGAGCAATAACACGACCACCCTCTGCACTCTCTATAAATAACAGAGGCAACTACACCAAATATGTTGGCGTGACCAGCAAAGGAGACCATCATGGACATGGTAGATATCTTAATTAACGTACACCCGAATCTAAGTAACGAGGAACGCAGTCAATTAGATGACGAGCTGCGCAGTGTGGAAGGTATCATTTCAGTGCACTTCAGTACTGAACATCCCCATCTAATGACCCTGGAATACAACCCGGAAAAGACCAGCTCCGATATTTTATTAAAACACGTGGGCGAACGGGGCGTTGAGGCCAGCAAGATCGGTCTCTAAAAACGACGGATCACGAGTCAATAAAAGGAAGTCAGTATGTCCAATGGAAAAACGATTGTAATCCTGGGTGGCGGCATCGGCGGCGTGGTGGCCGCCACCCGGCTACGCAAAAAACTGCCAAGCAAACATCGAGTGATATTGGTGGAGCGGGAATCGAACTACATCTTCCAGCCCTCTTTTTTATGGTTGATGACGGGTACGCGTACCGCGGAAAAGATTTCCCGGCCACTGGACAAGCTGGACAAACTGGGTGTTGAGCGCATCCAGGGCGAGGTGCGTCACATCGACCCTGAAAACAAAACGGTGCAGGTGGATGGTCAAAAAATCAGTGCCGACTATCTGATCATCGCCCTGGGCGCAGAATACGCACCGGAAACCATCCCCGGTCTCGCCGAGGCCGGGCACAATTTTTATACCCTGGCCGGCGCCGAATCCCTGCGCGATGCCCGCCTCTCTTTACGCGAAGGACGCCTCGCAGTGCTGGTCAGCACCATCCCCTTCAAGTGCCCGGCGGCCCCTTATGAGGCAGCCATGCTGCTGGAATACGACTGCCGTAAACGCAAGGTGCGCGATGCGGTGGAGGTCAATCTGTATTCACCCGAGCCCGGCCCCATGTCCCTGGCCGGGCCGGAAAACTCTAAACAGATTCGACAAATAGTGGAGTCCAAGGATATCGGTTACTACCCTGAGCACGCGGTGACCGAAGTGGATGCAAACAACAAATGCATCCACTTCGCCAACGGTGAGAAAGCGGAATTCGATCTACTGGCCTACGTGCCACCGCACCGTGCGCCACAAGTCGTGCGTGAAACAAAACTAGTGGGCGAATCCGGTTGGGTGCCGGTGGACAAACAAACTCTGGCAACCAAGTTCCCCGGCGTCTACGCCATCGGTGATGTTACCGGTATCAAACTCACCATCGGCAAACCATTGCCCAAGGCCGGTGTGTTCGCCCACGGCGAGGCCGAGGTGGTGGCCAACAATCTGATTCACGAAATTACCGGCAAAGGCGCAGCCAACGTTTTTAACGGCCACGGTGAATGTTTCCTCGAAACCGGCGACGGCAAGGCCGGGCTGGGGCGCGGCAACTTTTACGCTGAACCTAAACCAGAAATCAAATTCAACAAACCCGGTCGCACCATGCATTTAGGCAAGGTAGCGTTTGAAAAATACTGGTTGTTTGAGTGGTTCTAGACCACTGACCGAACAATATCCTATGTGTGAATTATTTGGCCTAAGCAGTAATAACCCTGTCGAATTGGCGGACGCATTAACGGCTTTTGGCAAACGCGGCGGCGAGACGGCGGACAATCCCGACGGCTGGGGTCTGGCCTATTTAGCCCACATTTCACACCACCCATCTACTGCGGCCATCGATGCATCCAATCTGACGGCGTGTCCTCCCTCCAGCCGGCTCGACGTAGTGTCAGCTACGCCTTCGCCGTCTTCCGGTCCGGGCACCCCGTCAGATCGGCGCCTCGACGCCCTCGCTACGATGCGTGGTGAGAAATGCGGGCTAGAACACGGGCACTGGCAATTACACAAGGCCGCCGAGGCGGCAGCCCATAGCGAGCAGTATGCAAAACTGGCACAGGATATCCGTTCCAGGCTACTGATTGCTCATGTCCGTAAAGCCAACCCTCCCAGTGCGCACACCTCGCTGAACACCCACCCCTTTGTGCGGGGGTGTTGTGGCCGCTCGTGGGTCTTTGCGCACAATGGCAAAGTCCCGGAGGTGATCCAGCCTCAGGGCTGTTGCTATCCCGAGCATTCAACACCGCTGGGTGAGACAGACTCGGAACATGCGTTCTATTTCTTGTTAGATGAAATTGCCAGCGCGTTTACTAATGCCGAGGCAGACAACCACAATCCCTGGCTGCAAAAACTCGCCACGCTCAGTGAGGACATCGCCGCGCATGGTCAGTTTAATTTTCTTATGTCAGATGGAATTGATTTGATCGCTTATGGCCATGATCGACTGCATGTTTTGGAACGGAGCAATAACACTTCCAACACGGTGATGATTTCCTCCGAACCCTTGACTGATGAACCCTGGCAGAGTTTCAAGAACGGAGAATTGCGCATTTATCGTGAAGGTGTTCTCCGAGGATGTCTGACAACCCAACCAATCGCAACAACGGCCACCGACGATACTACTGAAAAACAAGGTGCCAAGCAGTGAGACGAAAAATATTCTGGCTTGTCGTCATCCTCATCATCGTCTTTATGGGCTGGCGTTTTCTTCGTCCTATGCAAATCTTTATCGTTTCCCCTGAGTTTGAACGACCAACCGATACCAGCAAAGCATCAAACATGTTTCCTACTTTGCGCGCTAAAGAATGTGCCGCCTGCCATGGTGAGTTTTATGATGAATGGTCTACCACCATTCACAGCCAGGCCTGGACCGACCCCTATTTCCAGACAGACTGGCAATTTGATGGCTCAGCCCAAATTTGCAAAAACTGCCACATCCCGTTAGATCGTCAGCAGGAATTTACGGTTGTTGGTTTTAACGATGCTGAAAAGTGGGATCCTGTTTTGAAACCCAACCCAAAATTTGATGCCAAACTGCAACACGAAGGAGTGACCTGCAACGTCTGTCATTTTAGTAGCGACAAGGGAAATGGAAAAATTCTGGGCGTACTGGGCAATACCTCCGCACCGCATCCGGTGGAAAAACTCGAAAGCGGCAACCAAATCTGTGTGCGCTGTCATGTGGTGTCTGGCAAACGCTGGGATACCTTTTTTAAATTCCCACCTTGCGGCACAGTGGCAGAGATTCAGTCCAGCCTCGGTAAAAACGTTATCAAAGACAGTAGCGAAATGAGTGTAAAAGAAATTGCCGCACTGGGTTGCGTGGACTGCCATATGCCCACGGTTCAACGTCCCCTGGTTCCCGGTGGCAAACCCCGTACAGCACGACAACACCTGTGGCGCGGTGGACATGACCCGGCAATGGTGAAAAAGGGATTAACTATCACGCTAAAAGAAACTGGAAAATCGGGAACCGCAGGCACACGCTCTTTTACACTAAGTATTACCAATACCGGCGCTGCCCACTACATTCCCACCGGCACACCGGATCGCCATCTTACTGTAAAGCTGCGCGCGCTCACACAGCAGGGTGAAGTAGTAAAAGAACGAAATGAAATATTGAAACGCACCGTGATGTGGCGACCTTTCATCATCGATCTTTGGGACACACGGCTGCGACCTAAAGAAACGCGTGAATACAGCATTGAATTATCAAAAAACATGTTGGACACTACGACAGTCATTGATGCGCGGGTAGACTACCACCTGCTGGATGAATCCCGGCGCCAACGCATTAACTACCTGAATAAACAACCCATTCACTACCCCGTGTTCCAGCAACACATCCAACTGAACAATGTGATTGCAAAAACAGCACAACCATAAGAGACATTCAATATGTGCCGTAGACGATATGCCACCAACGTATTTATTCTTGGACTGTTACTTTTCAGCCCCATCACAATGACTGGCGCAATCGCGAAAGATATTCTGCCTCCACCGCAAAAAATATCCGAACACGTCTATGCCTGGATCGGCCCACTGGGTGGCCCCAGTAAAAAGAATCACGGCTATCGCATGAACATGGCCTTCGTAGTGGGCAACCAGGCCGTGGCGGTGCTGGACACCGGCTACACCGAGGCCATGGGCAAAGCAATGCTGGCGCATATTCGCAAGATCACCAAAGCACCGGTGAAATACGCGGTGAACACCAACTCGCGTCCCGACCGCTTCATGGCGAATCCCGCCTTCCGCGCCGCCAGCGCCACCATTATCGCCCACCGAGACACGGCCAAAAATATGGCAGCCCAATCTGGCAATTATGCCGGTGCCATCGAACGCATACTGGAACTCAAAGAAGGCGCGGTAAAAATCCCTAGAGCGCCGGATCAAATTATTATCAAAAAAACCCAACTGGATTTAGGTGACGTCACTGTCACCCTGGAAAACTTCGGTCCCGCACACACTCCAGCACAACTAGTGGCCTACGTTGCCGCCGATAACGTGGTCTACACCAGCGACTTACTTTACGCCGACCGCCTACTGGCCGTTATCCCCGACAGCAACACCGAGCATTGGATCAAAGCCTTCGACAGACTCAAGCAATTCACCGATGCTACCTTCATTCCCGGCCACGGCAAACCCGGCCTACTCTCCTCTTTTGATTTCCCCACCCGTCAGTACCTCAACCTGCTGTACCAGCACATGAATAAAATGGTGGAAGAAGGCGTCGACGTGCAGGACGCCATCGACAGACTGGATCAATCCAGGTTCGCCAATTTAACCAACTTCGATTTGCTCGCCGGGCGTAACGCCAGTTGGACTTACCTGGAGCGGGAAGCGGCAGCTTTTGAATAACGGGACAATCTGTGATTAGGAAAATTGTTCTCTGTCTCCTATTTTCTCTTTTGTTTTGTTGTTTTTT
>CAZXZI010000126.1:0-7731 GCA_964645165.1 uncultured Ectothiorhodospiraceae bacterium | reverse complement strand
GGAAATTCGCTCGCTCGGTATTGATATTGAACTGGAAGAAGATCGCTAATCGTCGGCATCAGGTTTTAAAGGTGGAGAAACCATGAAAGATCTACTCAAAATTTTGCGTAACCAGGGTCAGGTACAGGACTTCGATGCGATTCGTATCGGCCTGGCCTCACCTGCAAAAATTCGTTCCTGGTCATACGGCGAAGTCAAAAAGCCGGAGACTATTAATTACCGTACGTTCAAGCCTGAACGTGACGGCCTGTTCTGTGCCAAGATTTTTGGCCCAGTGAAAGACTACGAATGTCTATGTGGCAAATACAAACGCCTCAAGCATCGCGGTGTGATTTGCGAAAAATGCGGCGTTGAAGTCACGTTAGCCAAGGTTCGTCGTGAACGCATGGCGCATATTGATTTGGCCAGCCCAGTGGCACATATCTGGTTCCTCAAGTCCCTGCCTTCGCGCATTGGCCTGTTACTGGATATGACCCTGCGGGACATCGAACGTGTACTGTATTTTGAAGCCTTCGTGGTGGTGAATCCGGGCATGACTGAGCTGGAGAAATTTCAGCTGTTGAGTGACGAACAGTATCTCGAAGCCATTGAAGAATATGGTGACGAGTTCGACGCACGCATGGGTGCTGAAGCGGTGTTTGAATTGCTTAAAGCCATCGAGCTGAAAGCGGAAGTGATTCAGATCCGTGAAGACATTGGTGCGACCAAGTCAGAAACCAAATACAAAAAATACACCAAACGGTTGAAGCTCATCGAAGCCTTCATCGAATCCGGTAACCGTCCCGAATGGATGGTGTTGACCGTGCTACCTGTGTTGCCGCCGGAACTGCGTCCGTTGGTGCCGCTGGACGGTGGTCGTTTTGCCACGTCTGATTTGAATGACTTGTATCGTCGCGCGATTAACCGTAACAACCGTTTGCGTCGTCTGCTGGAGCTTAATGCGCCAGACATCATCGTGCGCAACGAAAAACGTATGCTGCAGGAATCTGTGGATGCGCTGCTGGATAACGGCCGTCGTGGTCGTGCCATCACTGGTTCTAACAAACGTCCGCTGAAATCATTGGCTGACATGATCAAAGGTAAACAGGGCCGTTTCCGTCAGAACTTACTGGGTAAACGTGTTGATTACTCTGGTCGTTCGGTCATCGTGGTGGGTCCAACGCTCAAGCTGCATCAATGTGGCTTGCCGAAGAAAATGGGTCTGGAATTATTCAAGCCTTTCATCTTCAGCAAACTGGAGCTGCGCGGTTTAGCAACAACGATTAAAGCTGCCAAGAAGATGGTGGAACGTGAAGGTCCTGAAGTGTGGGATATCCTCGCCGAAGTGATTCGCGAGCATCCGATTATGTTGAACCGTGCGCCGACTTTGCATCGTTTGGGCATCCAGGCTTTTGAGCCCGTGCTGATCGAAGGTAAAGCGATTCAGTTGCATCCGTTGGTTTGTACCGCGTTTAACGCCGACTTTGACGGTGACCAAATGGCTGTACACGTACCACTGTCCATCGAAGCACAGTTGGAAACGCGTACGCTGATGTTGTCATCCAATAACATATTATCGCCCGCTAATGGCGAGCCCATCATCGTTCCTTCGCAGGACGTGGTGTTGGGTCTGTATTACATGACCCGTGATTGTATCAACGCCAAGGGTGAAGGCATGATGTTTGCCAGCATCAAAGAGGCACATCGTGCTTATGAGACTGGCGCGGCGTCCATGCATGCCAAGGTCAAGGTGCGGGTGTTGGATGTGGCATTGAATGATGATGGCAGCGAGACAGAAAATTACCGCGTCGTGGAAACCACCGTGGGTCGAGCTCTACTGATGGAGCTGGTGCCTCGTGGTTTGAGTATCGATCTGGTGAACACCACCATGACCAAAAAGGCTGTGTCTGGCGTGATTAACGCCGCTTACCGTCAGGTGGGTCTGAAAAAGACCGTGATCTTTGCTGACCAAATGATGTACATGGGCTTCAGACAGTCCACCAAGGCATCGGTGTCCTTTGGTATCAATGACATGGTGATTCCGCCGGCCAAGTATGAATTACTGGCCGATGCCGAAGAGCAGGTCAAGGAAATTCAAAACCAGTACGCCTCTGGTTTGGTGACCAACGGTGAACGCTACAACAAAGTGGTGGATATCTGGTCCGTGGCCAATGACGCCATCGCCAAGGCAATGATGGACGGCCTGGGTTTTGAAGACGTAGTCAACGCTGAAGGCGAAACCGTTAAGCAGAAGTCCTTCAACTCGGTGTACATGATGGCTGATTCTGGTGCTCGTGGTAGTGCGGCGCAGATTCGTCAGTTATCCGGTATGCGTGGTTTGATGGCCAAGCCAGATGGCTCGATCATCGAAACACCGATCACGGCCAACTTCCGCGAAGGCCTGGACGTGTTGCAGTACTTTATCTCTACTCATGGTGCTCGTAAGGGCCTGGCTGATACCGCGCTGAAGACTGCTAACTCCGGTTACCTGACGCGCCGCTTGGTGGATGTGTCGCAGGATCTGGTGGTGCTGGAAGTGGATTGCGGCACACAAAACGGTCTGCTCAAGCAGCCGCTGGTGGAAGGTGGTGACGTAGTTGAACCGTTGGCCGAGCGAGTGCTGGGTCGTACAGCGGCAACCGACATCCTGATCCCCAATACCGATGACGTATTGTTCCCTGCCGGGACACTGCTGGATGAGGACATGGTGGAAGTGCTGGAAGCCAATGGCGTGGACCAGGTTCGCGTGCGTTCCGCGATTACCTGTGAAACTCGCTACGGCATCTGTGCACAGTGTTACGGTCGTGACCTGGGTCGTGGTCATCGCATAAACCAGGGCGAGGCTGTCGGCGTAGTCGCCGCACAGTCAATCGGTGAGCCGGGCACCCAGCTCACCATGCGGACCTTCCATATCGGTGGTGCGGCTTCCCGTGCTGCTGCAGCGAATAGTATCGAAGTGAAATCCGGCGGTACCGTACGTCTGCATAATATTAAAACAGTGAAACGTACTAACGGCAACCTGGTGGCGGTATCCCGCTCTGGCGAGCTGACGGTGCTGGATGCCCAAGGCCGTGAACGCGAACGCTACAAAGTCCCTTATGGTGCTGAAATTGCGGTTGACGATAATAGTCCTATCGCTGCGGGTGCCGTGGCTGCGACCTGGGATCCGCATACCCATCCGGTGATTACCGAGGTGGCGGGTAATCTGCAGTTTATCGATTTCATCGAAGGCGTGACTGTGCAGCGGGAAACTGATGACATCACGGGAATGTCCAGTCTGGTGGTCATCGATCCCAAGCAGCGTAGTTCAGCGGCCAAAGATCTGCGTCCCCTGGTCAAGCTGGTGGACGACAAGGGCGAGGATCTGAGTATTGCCGGTACCGATATCCCGGCGCATTACGTCCTGTCAGCCGGTGCTATCGTCGGTATGGAAGATGGTGCTATGGCCAATGTGGGTGACGTGATTGCGCGTATCCCGCAAGAATCGTCGAAGACCCGTGATATCACCGGTGGTCTGCCGCGTGTGGCGGAATTGTTCGAAGCTCGCAAGCCGAAAGAGCCGTCCATCATGGCGGAAATCTCCGGCATTGTGTCCTTCGGCAAGGAAACCAAGGGTAAGCAGCGTTTGGTGATCACGCCAGCCGAGGGCGATCACTACGAAGCGCTGATTCCAAAATGGCGCCACATCACCGCATTTGAAGGTGAGCATGTGGAGAAGGGTGAGGTTATCGCCGATGGCGCGCCCGATCCACATGACATCTTGCGTTTGAAGGGTATTCCTGAATTGGCCACGTATATCGGCAACGAAGTGCAGGAGGTCTATCGCCTGCAGGGTGTGAAGATCAACGACAAGCACATCGAAGTGATTGTGCGTCAGATGTTGCGCCGTGCCGAAATCAAGACCCCGGGAGATACCAAGCTGCTGCGTGGTGAGCAGTTGGAGCGTACTCGCATTCTCGAAGAGAACGAAAAAGTCGAGGCCGAAGGCAAGCTACCGGCAACGTATCAGCCGATGTTGTTGGGTATCACCAAGGCATCGTTAGCCACGGAATCCTTCATTTCTGCGGCTTCCTTCCAGGAGACCACGCGCGTGCTGACCGAGGCTTCGGTGAGTGGCAAAGTGGATCGTCTGCGTGGCTTGAAAGAAAACGTCATCGTGGGTCGATTGATCCCTGCGGGCACAGGTTTGGCTCACCATCAAGAGCGTCAACGCCAAGCCGCAGCAGCAGTAGAAGCCGAGGCCGAAGCCGCTGCCGCAGCCTTACGGGCAGCAGAGGAAGCGCTAGCGGCAATTCCCGCTCCTGCCGATGCTGATGAAGGCTCGGATGGTGCTGAAGAAGTTGTAAGTTAAGGTGATTGAGGCGTGTCTCGGGCTTGACAGCTCGGGGTCATGCGCCTAAAATTCGCGCTCCTTGGAAACGGGTGGGGTCTTCCCCGCCTGTTGTTTTATCCGAATTCCTGCTCTGGCGAAGTCGTCAAAAAGAGGGTCTTCGGCAACAAGAAAATTATTGATATTAAGCCCTTGAGTGGCTTGGAGTTGCTTAAATGCCAACGGTAAACCAATTAGTTCGCAAAGGCCGTAAACGCCAAATTGCTAAAAGTAATGTGCCGGCGCTAGAAGCCTGCCCACAAAAACGCGGTGTGTGTACCCGTGTTTATACCACTACGCCTAAAAAGCCGAACTCGGCCCTGCGTAAAGTAGCTCGTGTGCGTCTGACCAATGGTCATGAAGTCACGACTTACATCGGTGGTGAAGGCCATAACTTGCAGGAGCACTCAGTGATCCTGCTTCGCGGTGGTCGTGTGAAGGATTTACCGGGTGTTCGTTATCACACCGTGCGCGGTAGCCTGGATACATCGGGGGTGGCGGATCGCCGTCAGGGTCGTTCCAAGTACGGTGCTAAGCGTCCTAAGGCTTAAGCTTAAGAAGGCAAGTTAAGTAAATAAATAAATACATATTCACGTTGATGAACGAGATCGAGTAATCAAATGGCAAGAAGAAGAGCAATACCGAAACGTACAATTTTGCCAGATCCCAAATATAAGGATCTGATGTTGGCAAAGTTCATCAATATTTTGATGTTAGATGGAAAAAAAGCGGTAGCCGAGCGCGTTGTTTATGGCGCGCTGGATCAGGTTGTTGAAAAGTCGAAAGGCGAAGCTGTCGACTCGTTGAGCAAGGCTCTGGAGAATGTGCGTCCCATGGTTGAGGTTAAATCTCGCCGTGTGGGTGGTGCCACATACCAGGTGCCGGTCGAAGTGCGCGCTGATCGTCGTATGGCTTTGGCTATGCGTTGGTTGGTTGAAGCGGCTCGCAAGCGCAGTGAAAAGTCCATGGACCGTCGCCTCGCCGGTGAAATCATGGATGCCATGGATAGTCGTGGTTCGGCTGTGAAAAAACGTGAAGACGTGCACCGCATGGCAGATGCCAACAAGGCGTTCTCGCACTACCGTTGGTAATTGGCGCCGGTAAAAAGGCGTTGGTCGTCAACAGTTAGCTTTACCCCTGTGCGGACGTTTCCGTGAGGGTTGTTCTTTAACATTGTAGGAAAAGATTGTGGCACGTCAGACGCCAATCGAACGCTATCGCAATATAGGCATTATGGCCCATATTGACGCAGGTAAGACGACCACCACTGAGCGTGTGTTGTTTTACACGGGTGTGTCGCACAAGATCGGCGAAGTTCATGATGGCGCAGCCACGATGGACTGGATGGAGCAGGAGCAAGAGCGCGGGATTACGATTACCTCCGCAGCCACTACCTGTTTTTGGTCGGGGATGGACAAGCAGTTTCCGCAGCATCGGATCAATATTATTGATACGCCGGGACATGTGGATTTTACGATCGAAGTTGAGCGTTCGTTGCGTGTATTAGATGGTGCCTGCGCAGTGTTTTGCGCTGTTGGTGGTGTCGAGCCGCAGTCAGAAACAGTGTGGCGGCAAGCCAATAAGTATCACGTGCCACGCATGGCATTTGTGAACAAGATGGATCGACAGGGCGCAGATTTTTTGCGCGTAGTGGGTCAGTTAAAAGAGCGCCTGGGTGCCAACCCGGTACCGATGCAGTTAAGCATCGGCGCGGAAGAAGAATTTGAAGGTGTGGTGGATTTGCTGAGCATGAAAGCAATCTACTGGAATGAGGAAGATCGTGGTGTGACCTATGAGTCCCGCGAGATTCCCGCAGAGCTGCTGGCCAAGGCCGAAGCGCTTCGCGAAGAAATGGTGGAGGCTGCAGCCGAAGCTAATGACGAATTGATGGAAAAGTATCTCGAAGAAGGAGAGCTTTCCGCAGAAGAAGTGAAGTTAGGTATTCGTCTTCGGACTCTGGTTAACGAGATTGTTCCTTGTTTTTGTGGCTCTGCTTTCAAAAACAAGGGTGTGCAGGCCATGTTGGATGCGGTGGTGGATTACATGCCTGCGCCCACGGATGTGCCAGCCATCCAGGGTCATCTTGATGATAAAGATGAGTCAGTGGTCGAGCGGCACGCCGATGATGATGAGCCATTTGCGGCGCTGGCATTTAAGATTGCCACCGACCCATTTGTTGGCACGCTGACTTTCTTCCGTGTGTATTCTGGAGTGGTCAAAACCGGTGATTTTGTATTTAACCCGGTGAAAGGTAAAAAAGAGCGTTTTGGGCGCGTCGTGCAAATGCACGCAAACTCCCGCGAAGAGATTAAAGAAGTTCGTGCCGGCGATATCGCTGCTGCTGTCGGACTCAAGGACGTCACCACCGGTGACACTCTGTGTGATCCTTCCAAGGTCATTACGCTAGAGAAGATGGAGTTCCCCGAGCCGGTGATCTCGGTGGCCATAGAGCCACGGACCACCGCCGACCAGGAAAAGATGGGTATCGCGCTGAGCAAGCTCGCGCAGGAAGACCCCTCGTTTCGGGTGCATACGGATCAGGAGTCCGGGCAAACGATCATTTCTGGCATGGGTGAGCTGCATCTGGAAATTATTGTTGACCGCATGAAGCGTGAATTTGCGGTTGAGGCAAACGTTGGTGCACCGCAAGTGGCTTACCGCGAGACGATTCGCAAGAGCGTCGAAACCGAAGGCAAATTTGTACGCCAGTCGGGTGGTAAAGGTCAGTATGGCCATGTGTGGCTGAAGTTAGAACCACAGCCTCAGGGTACTGGCTACGAGTTTGTAGATGACATCAAAGGTGGTGTTGTCCCACGCGAATATATCAGTGCGGTGAACAAAGGTATTGAAGAACAGATGGAAAACGGAGTACTTGCCGGTTTCCCCATGGTAGATGTTAAAGCCACTTTGTACGACGGCTCCTATCATGATGTTGACTCTAGCGAGTTAGCCTTTAAAATAGCCGGCTCGATGGGGTTCAGGAATGGCGCCGCTGAGGCGGATCCAGTGTTGCTGGAACCGGTGATGAAGGTAGAAGTGGTCACACCAGAAGATTACATGGGTGACGTGATGGGTGATTTGAATCGCCGTCGCGGCATCGTGCAGGGAATGGATGATGGGCCTGCTGGCAAGATTATTAGTGCCGAAGTGCCGTTAGCACAGATGTTTGGTTATGCCACGGATTTACGTTCTGCGACACAGGGTCGCGCCACGTATTCCATGGAGTTTGAGAAGTATGCCGAGACGCCCAACAGTGTCGCCGCGGCAATCGTGAAACAAGATTTTTAACAATTTGATTTGAACTGTGAGAGATAAGGGGTAGTTACCGTGTCCAAGGAAAAATTTGAACGCAATAAACCGCACGTCAACGTAGGCACGATTGG
>CAZXZI010000125.1:0-7789 GCA_964645165.1 uncultured Ectothiorhodospiraceae bacterium | reverse complement strand
CTAATTAGTAAACTGTCACCGAAAATCAATTGCCACGGAGTTGGCCCGAAGAGCGCAGGACAAGTTGTCCTGATGCTTGACATTAACTACCTACAGCACTAGAGTGTTTCCTGTTTCGAAACAGGAAATTGTCATGGAGCTAAAACCTCAAGATTCTCTATTAGCGCTGAAATACTGGTCTCTTAGGCGGGAGGGCAGGGATAGCAGTGTGCGTGGCATTGCTGAATCCATCGGCATTAGTGCCAGTGAGGTGAGTAAGGGCACTAAGCGACTGGTTGCATCCCATATCGTGGTTGAAAGAAACGGTAGTGTATTCGCTGAATCAGGGGCATTGCTTGAGTGGTTGAGCTATGGCGTGCGTTATGCCTATCCGATGGAGAGTATCGGCTATGGAAGAGGTATGGCGACTGCATGGAATTGTCCTGTGCTTTCCAGTGAGGTTTCGCCTCCAAGCCCGGCGATGGTTTGGCCCGTTCCAGGTGGTGAGATAGATGGCATGTTGGTAAAGCCTATTCATGATTCTGTTCCCCTGGCCTGTCGCAACGATGAGCTGTTTTATCGTGCTATGGCACTGATAGATGCGATTCGATCCGGGAAGCCAAGAGAACTTAAGATAGCCAGAAGGTTGTTATCTGCGCTGATTAAAGGGAAGTAATGGCGAGTAGCAATGAAAATTTAATACAGCTAGAGTCCGTTGCCGCTTCTTTGGGCGGCTTATTGCCTGATGTTACCTTTGTTGGTGGCAGTACCACGATTTTATTGGTTGATAAGGCGGCTCATTTTGGTGTGCGTAAAACGAATGATGTGGATGTGATTGTCGATATAGCAACATTAGTAGAATACCATCAATTTTCTGAAAATTTGAGAAGCCTTGGATTCAAGGAAGACGTTGACGGACCAATTTGTCGTTGGTTTGTTGATACTAAAATTGGGCAAATGACGTTGGATGTTATGCCAACGGATGAAAAAATACTTGGCTTTTCCAATCGTTGGTATGGTGAGGCCATTAAAGAAGCTTCTGCTATTACTATGCCGAATGGTTTGGATATTCGTGTTATTACACCCGCTTATTTTATTGCAACGAAATTTGAGGCGTTCGCAGGACGCGGCAAAGGTAATTATTTCAGCCATGACCTGGAGGATATCGTGTTTGTCATGGAAAACAGGGGAGGTCTACTCAACGAACTCATACAAAGCCCTGGTGATATGAAAGCCTATTTTGCAAAACAGGCGTCATTGCTTTTGAATGATGATTTTTTAAATGTTTTACCCGGGCTGCTAAATAATCCTGCATCAGCGGGAGATATTGAAAATGCTCTGAATATTATGAAGACGTGGGCTTGAGTGATTACATTTGAACAGATACCGCAGTCAAGGAAGCCTGATTAATTCATGGTGAGCCTGTGCATAATTCTGGGTAACCGCCCGGTTTAAAACTGTTCTGGCATTCTGTCCGGAGACTCAATCAGATAGTCAGTGACAGACCACGATTACTCCACACCGCATCCCACGAATAACTGCTTGATAATCCCTGATATGGGCACTAATATCCCTATATTGGGGACTATCTAAAAACGCCATGCAAACACCTTCCATTAGTGATGCTTTATTCACCAAAACTCAGAAAAAGGTTCTAGGGCTGCTTTTCGGTAGGCCGGAGAGGAGCTTTTACACCAATGAAATTATGCGTTGGGCCGACATGGGGCGCGGTACGGTAAGCCGTGAACTCGAACGGTTGCTCAGCGCCGGTTTGTTGGTGGTTTCAAAGGAAGGCAATCAAAACCATTATCAGGCCAACAGGAACAGCCCGGTGTATTCAGAACTGGTCAGCATCGTTAAGAAAACTTTTGGAGATACGGACGGGAAAAAAAGTGTGGCTAGGGTTGGCGACAAAAAAGAGTATCGTGATTGGCAATGAAATTGTGGTTTCGCGTAGTAAACTGGAAAAGCTGCTACAGCAGCATGCTATTACGCACCTTGCCCTGTTTGGTTCTGCCGCACGCGGTCAGCTCAAGCCGGACAGTGATATCGATCTTCTGGTTGAATTTGAAAAGGGAAAAGCGCCTTCACTGAGTGGAATGCTTAAACTGAAAGATGCATTTAGCGCCTTGTATGGGGGCGTCAGGTGGATATCGCTACCCCAGCCATCTTGAACAACCCTTATCGTCGGCGCGCTATCGAAAAAGGCATGGAAGAGCTTTATGCGGACTGGACAAAGAGGCTACGCCTATATTATGGAATGTGCTCGAAGCGGCCAGGGAAGTGACGTCCATGCTGGATCAACATGACCTGTCAGCCTTCCTGGCGGATCGTGTTTTGTTAAGGGCGATCGAACGGACAGTTGAAGTCATCGGTGAGTCAGCGCGCCGTGTATCCCCCAGTTACCAGAATCTCCATCCTGAAATAGCCTGGGGAGAAATCATCGGGCAACGTAATATCCTGGCGCACGAATATGGGCAAATAGACCATGAGTTGCTCTATAGAACGGCAATGGAGGATATTCCCGGGTTGATTTCAGTGATTGAAAATCTGTTAGCGCCTTTAGATGCCTAGTGAAGAATAGATAAGCAGGGGTGGGTAGGTCTTATAATCAAACAGCGGAGACAGGGCTAAGTGACCGTGAATACTGAAAATATTTACCACTGCGGATAGGGTTTTTTGGGTCAAATCGCTTTGACATAAAACCCGAATCCACCTAAAATTGCGCGTTTATGTCGACCCGCTCTATCTGGCGCATCGGCATAGTGGCCTGCGGAGACGGGTGATGGCCGGAATTATGGATACAATTGAGCCTTTGGCTCTGGCGTCTAGTGGACGCATTTTGGAAGGCCGCTTGCCGGTATCATCTCTGCCGCGACTATTGCCGCTGCTGGTTTTGGATGAAGCGACGACTTCGCATGACGTTGAATATCTGCTGGAATTTGGCATTGACGAAGGTGGCACTCCCCGGGTAACGGGATCGGTTTCCGCCACTCTGCCGGTAATCTGCCAGCGTTGCATGACGGTGATGTCGTTACCCGTGTCGACGCGGACTCAGCTGGGCATTGTCTCCACGCGAGAGGCTGCGCAGCAGTTGCCGGAACGTTACGAGCCGCTGTTGCAGACAACAGATGAAAACGATGCTGATATCAGTATTGCGTCCATCATCGAAGATGAATTGATTTTGGCTTTGCCCCTGGTGGCGATGCACAACAAAGAAGATTGTTCGCAGGATGCTGCTTTGATGAGCACGGCAAGTGAGCAAGAAAATGCGGCAATGACGCAACGTGAAAATCCGTTTGCGGTGTTGTCTCAGTTGAAAACCTCTTCGTCGGAAAAAACCGACTAAGACTATTTATTAAAACATGATCTTATTAATACATGATCTAGTACGACCAATTGAGGATTTAGAAAATGGCTGTTCAAAAGAGCAAAGTAACTCCATCTCGCCGAGGCATGCGCCGTTCACACGACGCTTTGAAAGATGCCGCGTTGTCGATTGAGCCCACCACTGGCGAAACCCATCGTCGTCATCACGTGAGTGCTGATGGTTATTACCGTGGCCGCAAGGTCACCGCGTCCGCCAACGACGAATAATCACTTTCCATTCTTGCACTTCGATGCACCAATGGCTTCGATGCACCAATGGTTTGACGAACGAATGTTTAACGCCTTGTTTATCCCAAGGCGTTAAACATTTATGGTGCACTCACTTTTAATCTTCCCTTCACCAGGGTTTAACTCAAACTGCCGATGACTCAGAAAATCGCCATTGCCCTCGATGCTATGGGAGGCGACCACGGACCTTCTGTGGTTGTGCCTGCTGCATTGCAAGTGCTGTCCGAAACTGCCCAACTGCACATTGTGTTGGTAGGTGACGAAGCGGTGCTGACAGCGGAATTGGCCGCACGTAATAAAAAGCCAGCGGATCGTCTTAGTATCCAGCATGCCTCGCAGCAGGTGGCGATGGATGAAAAACCCTCCGTGGCACTACGCACCAAAAAAGATTCATCTATGCGCGTGGCAATTAATCTGGTGAAAGAAGGGCGCGCGCAGGCCTGTGTGAGTGCCGGCAACACCGGAGCGCTGATGGCGACAGCACGTTTTGTATTGAAGATGTTGCCGGGCATTGATCGTCCTGCGATTATTTCTACTTTGCCTAACACCAAAGGCGTGACGCACATGTTGGATTTGGGCGCCAATGTCGACGCCAGTGCAGATAGTCTTTTTGAGTTTGCGGTGATGGGCTCAGTGCTCACCAGTGCCGTGGAAAATATTGAAACGCCCACGGTTGGCTTACTGAATATCGGTGAAGAAGAAGTAAAAGGTAATGAACGAGTCAAGGAAGCTGCTCGTTTGTTGTCGGCCAGCGATCTGAATTATGTGGGTTTTGTGGAAGGCGATGACATCTTTAATGGCAAAGTGAACGTAGTGGTGTGCGACGGTTTCGTCGGCAACATTTCATTGAAAACCACCGAAGGCGTGGCAAAGATGATCAGCCATTTTATGCGGGAAGAATTCAAACGTAATTTACTGACCAAGTTGGCCGCAATGGTGGCGATGCCTGTGCTGAATGCACTCAAACGGCGTATTGACCCACGACGGTACAATGGCGCGAGTTTTGTCGGTTTGCAGGGTATTGTCATCAAAAGTCATGGTGGGGCGGACGAGCTGGCTTATGCTAGCGCCATTCGCGAAGCCATTGTGGAAGTGAAGAAAAATGTACCAGAACGCATTAGCAAACATGTCGAAGCAGCAATGACACAACGAGCGGCAACGCAAGGGCAGGCAATGTGAGCAGTTCCAATACCGATCGAATTTATTCGCGTATCGAAGGCACGGGTGGTTATTTGCCAGAGAAGGTGTTGAGCAATCAAGATCTGGAAAAAATGGTGGAGACCTCGGATCAATGGATCACCGATCGCACCGGGATTAAAAAACGCCACATCGCAGCAGATAATGAAACTACCAGCGACCTGGCCGAGCATGCTGCACGCCAGGCGATGGATGCAGCAGGTGCCAGCGCGGCGGACATTGATCTGATTATTGTTGCCACCACCACACCGGATCGAGTGTTTCCCAGTACCGCCTGTTTGTTACAACAACGTCTGGATATTCATGGTTGCACGGCCTTTGATGTGCAAGCCGTGTGCACGGGCTTTGTTTACGCGCTGGGCATCGCGGATAAATTTATTAGCAGTGGAACGCATCGTCGTGCATTAGTAGTGGGTGCCGAAACCATGTCGCGCATCGTTGATTGGACAGATCGTGGCACCTGTGTGTTATTTGGTGATGGTGCTGGCGCGGTGGTTTTGGGCGCGAGTGATGAAGCGGGGATTCTTTCCACGCACTTGCATGCTGATGGTCAGTACAAAGACCTATTGTCTACCACTGGTGGTGTGTCGGAAGGTTATGGCAATGAAGGGGACGGTGTGGTGCATGTCACTATGCAGGGCAATGAAGTCTTCAAAGTCGCGGTGAATACCTTAGGGCGGATTGTGGATGAAACACTGGCCGCCAACAAAATGGAGAAATCCGATATCGACTGGTTAGTTCCGCATCAGGCCAATATCCGCATTATTAATGCCACTGCCAAAAAATTAAAAATGAACATGGATCATGTGGTGGTGACGGTGCAGGAACATGGCAATACCTCTTCCGCATCTGTTCCGCTGGCATTGAATGAGGCGGTGCGCGATGGTCGCATTCAACGCGGTGAAACAATTATGCTGGAAGCTTTCGGTGGCGGATTCACCTGGGGCTCTGCGCTTTTACAATATTGAGCATGCACTTTGTAGAGTGTGCCCACGAATAATATTTAGGAATTAAAGAATGACGTACGCGATAGTTTTCCCCGGTCAGGGTTCACAGTCGATTGGCATGCTGTCGGAGTTGGCTGAAACACATACGCAAGTGAAGGAAACTTTTCAAGAAGCGAGTGATGCTCTGAATTACGACCTTTGGCAGCTTGTGCAAAATGGCCCCGAAGAAGAATTGAATAAAACGCACATCACCCAACCTGCAATGTTAGTGGGTGGCGTGGCGATGTGGCGCGTGTGGCAATCGTTAGTGGAGGCGAAGCCATCAGCGATGGCAGGACACAGTCTGGGCGAATACAGTGCGTTAGTGGCGGTCGGTAGCTTAAGCTTAAACGATGCGGTGACACTGGTGGCAGATCGTGGTCGTTATATGCAGGAAGCCGTGCCAGCCGGCGTAGGTGCCATGGCGGCGATTCTCGGACTGGATGATTCGCAGGTGCTTGCGGTGTGTGCCGAGGCTGAGAAAACTGCCTCGCAGGGTGAGGTTGTCAGCGCAGTGAATTTCAATTCACCGGGCCAAGTGGTAATTGCAGGCAATACCGCGGCAGTGAATCGTGCCGTAGAGCTGGCAAAAGAGGCTGGTGCAAAGCGCGCGCTGCCGTTGCCCGTGAGTGTGCCGTCGCATTGTAGTCTGATGATGCCTGCGGCTGAGCGTTTGGCGGAACGGCTGGCAACCATCAAGATACATACACCGTCAATTCCCGTCTATAACAATGTTGATGTGCAGGCAGAGATCACTGCCGACGCAATTCGTGATGCATTGAAGCGCCAGCTGTTTAGTCCGGTGCGTTGGGTGGAGACCATCCAGTCCTTTGCCACACAGGGTATTCAACAGGTGGTGGAATGTGGTCCGGGCAAGGTGTTGGCGGGATTGAATAAACGCATTAACCGAGAGATGACCGGTTTGACGACGTGTGACGTCGCGGGTCTGGATAAGGCCGTGCAGGCCATTGAGGGAGGGGAATAATCATGGCAAATACTGAAACGTTAAAGGGTGAAATCGCCCTGATTACCGGCGCAAGCCGCGGCATAGGCCAAACGATTGCGCTGGCATTGGGCAAGCAGGGTGCCACGGTGGTGGGTACTGCGACGTCAGACAAGGGGGCGGAATCCATTAGTGGTTATCTAGCTGAAAACGGCATAAAAGGACAGGGCATGGCACTGGATGTCACCGATGCCGATTCGGTTATGCAAATGCTCGCCGGTATGACCGAGGCCTTTGGTGCCCCCAGCATTCTTGTCAATAACGCCGGCATCACCCGCGATAATCTATTGATGCGCATGAAAGAGGATGAGTGGGATGACATCATCAGCACTAATCTGACGTCTGTGTACCGCATGACCAAGGCCTGCTTGCGGGCGATGACCAAGGCGCGAAAAGGGCGCATCATCAGTATTAGTTCGGTGGTGGGTGCTTCGGGCAACGCGGGTCAGACTAATTATGCCGCCGCCAAGGCAGGGTTGGTTGGTTTTACAAAATCCCTGGCCAGGGAAGTGGGTGCCCGGGGCATCACCGTTAATGCAGTGGCGCCGGGTTTCATCGACACGGACATGACGCGGGCGTTGCCAGACGCGCAACGCGAGGCGCTGTTGGGTAGTATTCCGTTGAGCCGATTGGGTCAGCCGGAAGAGATTGCCGCCGCCGTGACCTTTCTAGCGTCACCGAGTGCAGCCTACATCACCGGCGAGACCTTGCATGTGAACGGTGGGATGTACATGAGTTAAGTAAAGTTTTATTCTGATCGAATGCTAACTACTATAAAAAACAGCAAGTTATGATATTAAGTTAAAGAATATTATTGCTTGTAACCCGGCGGGCTTTTCTCTAGAATACCCGCCACGCGACTAAGGGCAGACTTGTATAAAACCCTAAGCGCTTCGAAATTACTTTGGGAGGATTGATCCGAGATGAGCACCATTGAGGAACGAGTCAAGAAGATTGTTGTTGAACAGCTTGGCGTAAAGGAAGAAGAAGTCAGCAGCGAATCATC
>CAZXZI010000124.1:0-7947 GCA_964645165.1 uncultured Ectothiorhodospiraceae bacterium | reverse complement strand
ATGGCCAAGCGTAAACTCACTCGCCGCCAGGAATGGCGTGCGGAGAAAATTCAGGCCGAACGCCTCGCCCGCTCCCAAAAAAAGAACGCCCAGCTGGAAGCAGAACTGCAGGGGAGTGACCTGGGCCCCGAGCAATCGGGACGGGTCATCATTCGCTACGGCGCGCAAGTCGATCTCGAAGATGATGACCAAAAACTGCACCGTTGCCTGCTGCGCCGTAACCTGCCACCGCTGGTCTGTGGCGACCGCGTGGTCTGGCAGGCTGGGGCTAACGATACCGGGGTGGTGGTGGCTATGGAGCCGCGCCATAGCCTGCTGGAGCGCCCGGATGCCGACAATCAACTCAAACCTGTGGCAGCGAATATCGACCAGATTCTGGTAGTCGCCGCCCCCGAGCCAGCGCTGGATATCGATCTCATCAACCGCTATTTTGTGGCGGCGGAAAACACCGGCATCCCACCTGTGCTGATCATCAACAAAATCGACCTGCTCAGCGACAAGGCCTTCGCCAAACTAAAGGCACGTTTTCAGGCCTATACAGACATCGGCTACGAGGTCATTTACGCCACCACCAAACGCCCGCACGGCCTGGATGACCTGCTGACACACCTGCGCCAGAAAACCAGTATCTTTGTCGGCCAGTCCGGCGTGGGCAAGTCTTCGCTGATTCAGGTGCTGCTGCCCGAAGAAGAACTGCGCACCAACACACTCTCCGAAAGCAGCGGCGAAGGGCGTCACACCACCACCAGTAGCCGGCTGTACCACTTTACCGATGGCGGCGAGTTGATCGACTCACCCGGCGTGCGCGCCTTTCGCCTGGGGCACGTCAGTGCCACGCAAATTACCGAAGGGTTTCGTGAGTTTCATCCCTATCTTGGCCAATGCCGCTTCAGTGATTGCCGACATGACGTGGAACCGGACTGTGCCCTGCAAGACGCACTCAAGGCGGGAAAAATTTCCAGGGATCGTTTTGACAGCTACCAACGTATTATCAATGAGACCCGTGTTTAAGCTACCGCAAGTCTCAACGGGTAGTTGTCGCTAGCGCGACAAACAAAAAAAGTTTGTCTGGTGCGACGTCAAAACCACTAACCAGCGCTATAATTACCGTTCGCACCTGTGAAAAAGGTCACAGGCAATATTGATGAAGTCAGTACAATACGTACCACCGTCCAACATCTTGGTGAAACATTGATGTTGAACATTGTTAATGAATATCGATGAACAAGGATTCGGAGCAGTGAGCATGCGGAAAATAACCCTCCCAAACTGGCAGCGAATAATAACCACGCTAACGGTGCTGACCTTAAGCCCGGCGGCATGGGCAGCTGGTGACATCAACAATGTGAGCAGTCTCGCTCAGCCACAGTTCAAAGACCTCACTGCCGACCTCGGCGCCGCACTCAGCTACAAGGCCATTCGCCCTGCGGAACCCCTGGGCAGCCTCGGGTTTGATATCGGTTTTGAAGTCACCCGCACCCACCTGGAAACCAACGCACTGGAACTCGCCACCAGCGGAGACGCCACCGACAGCGACCTTATCGTACCGAAACTACACGTCAGCAAGGGCCTACCCTTTGGCATTGACGTCGGTGCGTTTTACACTTCGGTGCCCTCCAGCAATATTGGCCTGATCGGCGGCGAACTCAGCTATGCCCTTTTTGAGGGTGGCACCATCAGTCCCGCCGTGTCCATTCGCGGTACCTTTTCGCGACTCACTGGGGTGGACGAACTCGACTTGACCACCAAAGGGCTAGAACTCTCCATTTCTAAAGGCTTCGCCATGTTTACGCCCTATGCGGGCATTGGACAGGTGTGGATTGATAGCAGCACTAATGTCAGTACGGCTCTGAGTGATGAGAGTTTCACTAAGAGCAAATACTTCCTGGGCATCAACTTCAATTTGGGATTGATTAATCTTGCTGCGGAAACCGAGCAAACCGGTGACAACACGTCGACCAGCGCTAAAATCGGTGTGCGTTTTTAGCCCACCGTTCTCGGCACGGCCTGCGTTGTGTCGGTATCAGCTCGGTTCGAGCATCGATCTTAGTTCCGGTAATTGGCGTCTGCCCGAGTGTCGGCCAAAGTACCCATCAAAGTAGCCATCTACGCAAAAACGTCAATTCCCACCAATACCTCAGCCGACTCAAATCGTCGCTCCTGCGTCGCCACTGAGCTGTACTCCGCTACTGCCCGTCGTGCTACCGCCTCGTTGCCTGATTGGCTAATTTGCACAATACCTGACAACACGTCAAAACCGGCGCGTTGACGCGAGAGCAGCGCGGCACGTGAAGCCTCGCTGCTGACGCTACTGGCAGCAGTGGGTGGCGCAATGGGCTGAAGTGACCGTACGTCGCTAGTGGATTTTATGTCGGCATTGGCAGGCTCAGCCGACGCCGACCTGCGCGTTGCTGGCAATACTGTCGGATACAAGCCGGAGCGAGAGGAGTTAATCTGCATGTGTGCCGTTCATCCTTGACGGGTGTGATTGAAAAAGTTGCGCGTTACAACACTGCTTCGTCAAGATGCAGTGCTTTCTTTAAACCTCTCGCGCGCGACAGGTTTTTTGCATCGAGCAAATCCGCATTCCGAAAATTGGCGCCGCGAACATCAGCTCCATTAAAATCAACTCCCCTGAGGTTAGCAGCTTTCAGGTTTGCTGCCACCAGCCGGGTTCTGACCATGATACTCTTCAGCAGAATCGCATTGTCCAGCTTGGCGTCGCTGAAATCCGTGCCGGTAAAATCACCCTTGGTAAGCACTGCCTCGCGCATGTCCGACCATGAAAAATTGGAGTTTTGCGCCGTCACATTAAACAGGTTGGCGCCGCGCATGTCTGCCCCGATTAAATTCACTTCACTGAGATTGGCACCGCGCAGCAGAGCCTTGGTCAGGTTCACCTCCTGCATGCGGGCATGGAAAAGATTGGCGCCACGCAGATCACAGTTTTCCAGACTGGCGTCCTGAAATTGCGCGCTGGTGAGCAGAGCCTCGCTGAGAATCGCCGAATCCAGATTCGCCCGCATCAGATTGGCCGAGCCCAGATCCGCTGCACGCAGATTAATACCACTCAAATCTGTGCCTTCCAAATTGGCTTCGCGCAAAATGCTGTTACTTAAATCCGAGCCCTGAAAATTCACTTCGCGCAGATCCAGCCTGCTCAGATCCGTCGCCCCCAGATACACATTCACAAACTGCGCTTCGTACATTCGCGCTCCTGCCAGCTTGATGCCCTGCACCAGCGAACGGTTGAAAATGGCTCCTTGCAAATTGGCACCCGATAAATCTGCGCCATTAAGATTCGCACCGGTAAAGTCCACCCCGGTGAGATTGGCACCGGAAAAATTCACTTGGCGCAAGTCTGTTCCGGTCATAATCGCGCCCGTCAAATCGGCTTTGTCGAAACGCGCCAAACGGAAACGGGCATTGCGAAAATCGGACTTGGCCAGATAGGCACCGGTGAAAATAGTGGTTTGAAAATTAAAGCCACGTAATTCCAGTTCAGAAAGATTCTTTTTAGCGAAGCTGATGACTTTGTTTTTTTTCCGCCCGGCCAGCATGCGCACCAGCTCCAGCTTGGACATGGGTTTTTCGAATGCTGCTGAGTTTTCGGGTGAGACGGGCGAACTGCCACAGCCTGCCAGGCTAATTACCAGCAGCAACGTTAATAACAAAAATATTTGCTTCCTTAACTTCGTTACAGCCATAAAATCTTCCGTACGTCGAAACAGGTCGGCGCAGTATAACACTCACCTGAATGCGTAGGTTTATGACCTTTTTAATTATCATTCACTCCTAACGAGTGAGGTTATATTGTGGATATTTACCCCTCCACGGTGCGACCCGAACGTCCCCGCTCTCGAATCAAAACGGTGTGATTCCACGAGAACGAGAGGGAATTCCCACGCTTTGTTAAGCCGCGTGTAACATCCAGGGGATCATTGACTCTGAGCAACACACACGACGATAAGCCTTTATGTCTTTGAGGGCATGTCATTGAAGGGGAGGCTTGGATTAAAACCCGAGCCAGACGCTGGATAACCGTGATGTCGGCCAACGTCCCTTCCGCCCAACGACGTAGTGCGGTGGCAACTGTGCGGTGGCAATTGGTGTAGTTGAAAACTACTCAACCACGCCGTAACTTCACAAAACATAAGTTTTGATAAAATTCGAGGATAAAGATGATGTCAACGATCAAGTCAGTGATTTTAATTGGGGTGTTGGGGCTGCTAGCGGCATGTTCAGCGTCCCCAGCAAAGGATAGCGGCACTACAAATCTCGGCGCAAAACAGCTCACCATGTTGGTTCAAAAAGAAGGCAACGTTTACAATATGGTCGCGCCAATTGTGAAAGGCTACACCATGAGTGACCCTAAAATGACCAAGAAAATGATGATGATGCGCCGCAAAAAAATTCTTGGCTGGGGAACCCGTCTCAAACGTGCAGGCGCGGATATCAAGCCCATCTTTTTTGAGCTTAACAATGTAGACCAGGGGGTCGACACTCCCAACGCCATGCTCCTGAAACAGGAAACGGCTACCTATAACATGGTCGCGCCAATCGTGAAGGGCTATACCATGAGTGATCCTAAAATAGCCAAAAAAGACATGATGATGCGCCGCAAAAAGATTGTCGGCTGGGGAATGATGCTCAAATCAATGGGCGGCGAGGTTGACCCCATCTTTGCTGAGTTGATGTAAGCCTGTGACAGCATGCTTCCCGGGACATCGTGCTTGCCATCGCTTATGCCGTTTAATGAGTGAGGGTAGATTGTCTCGGGAGGTCTGTGACATGACCTAAAAAATTGGCAAGTTAGCGGATTTTCTTCCAGGTCACTTTGTCACGCAGATACACGGGGAGAGCCTGCTCAGCAGGAATCGCTTGTCCAGCCTCGAAACCCGCCACACCCAGCAGAGCAACATCACGGGCATGGGGGAAACACATCCCTTCCCATGACGTTACCTGTCCCGCTAAACGCGCCAACAAAGCCTCTTCGTAGGCCGACCAACCAGCACCTGCACCTTGCCAGCCCTCACCGGCAGGCAATGGCACTTGGTCAGGGGCTGATACACATTCATCCCCCACTAGCTCCATCAGCCCCGCCGCATTACGTTGATAGGCGCCCCAGTAAACCTCATCCATACGCGCGTCCAGCGCCGCCAGCACTTTGCCCCCCAGGGAGCCCTCTCTGGCTCCTTCGGAGACATTCACCTTGCCCGCACCGACGACACCCTGCGCCAGTGCCGCCAGCGTGGACACCGGCACCACCGGAAGATCCGCACCAAAAGCGATGCCTTGAGTCACCCCCACGGCAATGCGCACCCCGGTAAACGCGCCGGGGCCGCGGCCGAAGGCCATGGCATCCACTTGCGAAATTGTCAGGCCTGCCTCGACCATGAGTTCGTCAATCATCGGTAGAATCAGTTCGGTGTGCGCGCGCGGGGCGATCTCGAAGCGCTCGTGGATGTCGCCGTTAATGCTCAGTGCTGCCGAGCAGGCGTCCGTGGCGGTTTCAATAGCCAGCAATTTCATGATGCGTTCACCGGTGCCGGCTCAATCGCATTCGTTTGTTGTGCCTCATTTTGAGCAAAAAACCGCTGCACATCGGCCACCTCGCGGCTCACCGGCATGGGTGGCAAACTGTTGCGGAAAATGCGTCCGTAGCCTTTGCTAAACAGGCGCGGATCACAAATCATCAACACGCCGCTATCGCTCACATCGCGAATCAACCGCCCCACGCCCTGCTTGAGCGTAATCGCCGCCTGCGGCACCTGATAATCAAAAAAGGGATTCAGGCCGCGTTCGCGCATGGCTTCCAGCCGTGCCTGCATCACAGGATCACCCGGCGAGCTGAACGGCAGCTTGTCGATAATCACGCAAGATAAGGCTTCACCACGTACATCGACGCCTTCCCAAAAACTGCTGGTGCCCACTAGTACCGCGTTGCCCAGCTCGCGAAAGCGATCCAACAGCTCGCCGCGCGGCAAGGTGCCCTGTACCAGCAGCGGATAGTCGATAGTCCCTTCCAATTCGCGGGCAACAATGTTCAGTGCGCGGTAACTGGTAAGCAGGAAAAAGGCGCGACCGCCGCTGGCCTCGATCACCGGCCGCGCGGCCTCGACCACCGCCTCGGTGTAATCCGGTGCATTGGGCTGGGGCAACGCGGTGGGCACGTACAGCAGCGCCTGCTTGGCAAAATCAAAAGGGCTGTCCCAACGCTGGGCGTGGGCGTCTTCGATGCCCAGCTCGCGAGAAAAATGCGTAAAGTCGTCGCCCACCGCCAGCGTCGCCGAGGTAAAAATCCACGCGCTTTTTTGTTTGTCCACGTAGCTGCGAAAAGTCTCACTGATCTCCAGCGGCGTCGAGTGCAGCACGAAGCCGCGGGCGTGGGTCTCGAACCACTGGATCACCCCCTGCTCCTGGCTGCCACCGTCCACAAACTGATCCAACCGGGTCTTCAGTTCGAGGCAACGCCGCCAATTGCGTTCCAGCCCCTTGCCACGTTCAGCCAGCGGTTCCAGATCCGATTCCAGACGCGCCAGCGATTCGGCCAAATCTTCGGTGGCCGTCACCAGCGCCGCGTTGTCATCCTGCGAGGCCCACGGCGCACGTTTGCTATCGTTGCCCAGCGCCAGCCGAAAATCACGCACGGCTTTGTCCAGTTTGGTGATACTGGCTTCCACCGACGTTACGTCCGGCGCTTCGGCGTTAATCTCAATCGACGCATCGCGACCCAGCTCGGTGAGTTGCCGCGCGCTAAGATTACTGCCAAAAAAAGTGCTGGCCACGCCGGGCAATTGATGGGCCTCGTCAAAAATGAAGGCGTTGACGCCGGGCAGCACTTCGCCAAACCCTTCGTCACGCAGCGCCAGATCGGCGAAGAACAGATGATGATTCACCACCAGCACCTCGGCGGCCTGGGCGTCTTTGCGCGCCTTCACCACAAAACAGTCGCTGTAAACCGGGCAATCACTGCCCAGACAATTGTCGGCAGTGGAGGTAACCTGCGGCCAAATGGCGGCATCCTCCGGCACTTCGCTCAGCTCAGCGATATCGCCCCGCTCGGTACGCCCCAGCCAGGTACGAATGCGCGCCATTTGATCCTGTTGTTCGGGGCGCAGACGACGTCCTTCTGACATTTCCAGGCGGTGATAGCATAGGTAATTGGCGCGACCTTTGAGCAACGCCACCGAGGTGGACACGCCCAATGCCTTTTTCACCGTGGGCAGGTCACGGTGAAACAACTGATCCTGCAGGTTTTTGGTGCCGGTGGAGATCATCACCTTTTTGCCGCAGAGCAGGGCTGGCACCAGGTAGGCGTAAGTTTTGCCAGTGCCAGTGCCGGCTTCAGCGATGAGCGTTTCATCCTTCTCCAGCGCGCGTGCCACCGCCTCGGCCATGTCCTGTTGCTGGCTGCGCGGGGCAAAACCGGGCACGTGTTTGGCAAGAGAGCCAGTCGGCCCCAGAATGTCGGTAATGGTTTGCATGGGAATATTATGACTGCCTAAGTTGTACGATGACCGAACCCGCTGAGTACCAGCCGTTCGAGCGCAGGATGCGCACCGCCCACCAATGCTGTGCCGGCCAAACGGTAATAGTGGGCAGTGCCCACCCTACAGGAACTGCCCCGCACGTGTTTAGTCAGAGAGTCAGTGAAACCCAGGATGTTTGTGATGGTTTGCATGGGAGGTTTTACGAATGTCATTTTACCCACCTCTCCCTTTGGGAGCACCCTCTGGGGCATAAAAAGGCTGCACCGGATTCTCACAAGCCGCGAACGGCTCCGTCGTCGATAACGGCGACGGCACGTTTACCTACACGCCGAATGCCGATTTCAGCGGCAACGATTCGTTCACCTACACCGTTTCCGACGGCAACGGCGGCGTCTCCACCGCGACCGTCAATGTAACCGTTCAACCCGTCAACGATGCTCCGGTAACCGTCGCT
>CAZXZI010000123.1:4947-8068 GCA_964645165.1 uncultured Ectothiorhodospiraceae bacterium | reverse complement strand
AAGCTCGCCATGATTTTGATGATCAAAGTTTTCGGCAACCAATGTTCGCCACCGCCCATATCCACATCCAGCGGGCTATCATCCAGCAAGGTAGCCAAAGTATATTTTTCCAGCTGTACTTTTTGTTGCCGCGACGCTTCTTGTTGCAACAGCGCCGTGAGATACACCGCAGGCTTGATCAACGAACCCACCGGACGCACTGCATCCAGCGCGCGATTAAACCCGGCAAAACGTGGATCACGTCCGCCAACCACGGCCTGCACCTCACCGTCACTGACATTCGCCACCACCGCCGCAGCTTGAATATCAGCATCGAAGCCTTCGCGTTGCAGACGGCCTAACTGCAAACTGAGCGCCTTTTCCGTGGCTCGTTGCACATCGGGATCAAGCGTGGTGAAAATACGTAGGCCTTCGGAATTGAGATCAGTCTCACTGTAGTCCCGCCTTAATTGCCGACGCACCAAATCAATAAACGCGGGCACCCGCGATACGCGCGTAGAATTTTGCGGCAACACACCGGGCCCGCCCGTACTGGCTCGTTGTGCTGCATCCGGCACCAATTTTCCCCGTTCCGCCAGTAAGCGTAAAACCAGATTACGACGCTCAACGGCACGCTCCGCATGACGACGCGGATCATAATAGGATGGCCCTTTGACCAGCGCCACCAATAACGCCAATTGTTGCGGACCGAGTTTTTTTAGATCCTGACCAAAATAAAACTGACTGGCCAAACCAAAACCGTGGATAGCACGACGACCGTCCTGTCCTAAATAAATTTCGTTAATATAGGCTTCAAGGATTTCCTTTTTTTCATAATGCACTTCCAGCAACAGCGCCATGATGGCTTCGTTGAATTTTCGCCACAGCGTACGTTCATTGCTGAGGAAAAAATTCTTCACCAGTTGCTGCGTGAGCGTACTGCCCCCTTGCACAGTTCTTCCTGCACGCAGATTAACCCACATGGCGCGAGCAATGGATTGCGGCGAAACACCGAAGTGGGTGAAAAATTCACGGTCTTCCACCGCTAACAACGCATCGATCAATAACGGCGGCACGTCGTCCAGTTTGACCAGAATGCGGTCTTCCCGATGGGAAGGGTAAATGTTGCCGATTAGCGGCGGATCAAGCCGCAGCAAATCAATGGCATCACCCGTATTGGCTTGCCAAATACCCAGCAGCCTGTCCGTCGAAAACTCCAGGCGCAACAACTGACTCTTTTCATCACCATCCCAAAAATGAAATGCCCGTGTGCTCAGCACAAAGGTATTGCCCTTTTGTGCATAGGTGCCCTGCCTTTGTGGCTGGGATACCTTGCGATAACCCAACATCGTTAACTCGGAGAGGAACTGGTCGGCCGTCAGATTTTGCTCAGGGTACAATTCCAGAGCGCGCGCATAAACATGTGCCGGCAAGGCCCAGCGTTTACCTTCAAACTGAGTTTGCACCCGGGAATCCAGATAAAGGACGTAAGCCAAAAAAGTAAAAATGCTGAAGGCAAGCGACCACACTACAACACGCCGCCGCATCAACCTCTGATGTGCCGTCAATCGTTTCTTCCGCTTCCTTCGAGCATGCCGCTTTTTCTTTCTGGGATATTTTTTACGAAAACCAAACATGGGGACTCATTGTATCCTGATTAAAGGTCAAGCAAGATGATTGACCGCTATTTTGCTATGCTGTTCACATTAATATGAGGAAATGCGCTGTGTCGGCCACGACTGCAAGCAATCAATCCCCAAACCTGATCTCTGCCTTACAACGGCCAGAGGCGTACCCACACCCGGTCAAAACCATCACCTTGTTTGAAACACATATTTCCTGGGTACTGTTGACGGGTGAAACTGTCTATAAAATCAAAAAGCCGGTAAATTTTGGTTTTCTGGATTTCTCCACACTGGAAAAGCGCCACTTTTATTGCGAGGAAGAATGCCGCCTCAATGGCCGACTGGCGCCTCAACTTTATCTGGGGGTTGTGCCCATTTGCGGTACAGCCGATGCGCCACAGATTGAAGGTAAAGGCACGGCCTTCGAATATGCCGTGAAAATGCGCCAGTTTGATCCACAACAAACCTTTGATGAATTATTGGCACGTGATGCACTGACCCTGCCGGTCATCGAACAAACCGCCACCATGCTTGCCACATTTCATCAACACATTGACGTCGCCAAACCGGACACCCGCTTTGGCACACCCGTCGCCATAGAACAACCGGTGCAGGAAAACTTTGATCAACTGAAACACGCCCTCGCTGGCGTAAAACAGGTTGATGACATTTGCGAAATAAGTGAAACCTTACGTCAGTGGTCGAAAACGCAACAACAAAAACTACACCCGGTATTTCAGCACCGCAAAAAAGCGAGCTTTATCCGTGAATGCCATGGTGACCTGCACTTACGAAACATTATGCTCTGGAAGAAGCAAGTCACACCCTTCGACGGCATTGAGTTTAATGACAACCTGCGCTGGATTGATGTAATGAGTGAGCTGGCATTTTTGCTCATGGATCTGGATGACCACCAGCAAGCAATGCTCTCCAGGAGCTTACTCAATCGTTATCTTTCACTGACGGGAGATTATGAAGGATTGGCCACGCTGCGTTTTTATCAAGTATATCGCGCCATGGTGCGCGCCAAGGTTGCCGGCCTGCGCCTCGCGCAAATTTCTGAATCAAAGGACTGCCTTGGAGAAATACGCAACTACATTCAGCTTGCCAGCACTTACACACAGACAGCACCGGCTCGCCTTATTATCACCCATGGTCTTTCCGGTTCGGGGAAAAGTTATTTGACAAAACAACTGGCCTTGGCTGCTGATTTAATTCACCTGCGCTCGGATGTCGAACGCAAACGCCTGTTTAATCTTGATGAAACCGCACGTAGCGATTCACGACTTGATGAGGGTATCTATCAACTGCAAGCTACCCAAGCCACCTACGAGCGCTTACTCACCCTAGCGGAATCCTGCATCAACAGCGGATTTTCGGTGATCATTGATGCCACTTTCCTGCAACATACACAGCGGGAATTGTTTGCTGCCCTTGCACAACAACTCAACTGCAATTTTATAATTTTAGATTGCCGTGTAAAAAAATCACTCATGCAACAACGTATTCAACAACGT
>CAZXZI010000123.1:3133-4847 GCA_964645165.1 uncultured Ectothiorhodospiraceae bacterium | reverse complement strand
CAACAACGTATTCAACAACGTGGACAACAAGGCTCTGATGCCTCCGAAGCCAATCTGTTGGTGCTGGAACAACAGCTCAAAAATCAACAAGCCTTAAATAAGGATGAACTAGAAAACACCCTGCACGTTGATACTGGGACTGAGCAAGATATTGCAAGTATCATCGATAAACTATTCTGCTGAAGCATCAGCAATACGAAAAAGCTTTCCACCCAGATCCACAACATAAAGCTCACCCTCACGGTCTTCAGCGAAAGAGGCGACATTCAGACTGCTTTCCACCAACAAGCGACGCGTGTATTTTGCACCATTGCGAAATAGACCCCAGATTTTTCCACTGCAATAATCCGCAAACATATAGATGCCGGCCAGGGCAGGAATTTGTTTTCCGCGATACACATAGCCACCAGTAATGGAACAACCCTCATCGTGCGAATACTCCGCCACCGGTTCAATTAAGCCTGGGCGAGTACAATCGCCGGAATAACAGTGTGCCCCTTCGCGCAAATTCCAGCCATAGTTTCCACCGGCCTTGATAATATTCACTTCCTCCCAGGCATTCTGCCCCACATCGGCTAACCACAAGTCACCGGTCTTGCTATCAAAACTCCAACGCCAGGGATTACGTAGACCGTAGGCATAAATTTCTGGCAAGCCACCCTTTTTCGCAAAGGGATTGTCCCGTGGAATTTGGTAGTGACCATCACCACTTACATCCAGACGCAACATTGAACCCAACAAGGTTTGGGTATTTTGCCCGTTGCCCTTGGGGTCGCCGCCCGACCCGCCATCACCCAAACCAAAATACAGAAACCCGTCTGGGCCAAACTGCACGTTGCCGCCATTGTGATTGCTGTAGGGCTGCGCCACTTGCAGCAGAACCTGCTCCGAACTCGAATCCAGACTGTGCCCGCCATCACGACTGATAAACCGTGACAAAATCGACACCAGCGGCGAGCCCTTCCGCGTATACGACAAATACACCCGACCGCTTTGCGCAAAATCGGGAGACAATGCCATGCCCAGCAGACCGGCTTCGTTGGGCCCAGATTCAACCCGCCGGTGAAGATCAACAAACACCGAGCGTTTCACCGCTGCTCCATTTTGCTGCAACCTCAATACACGACCGGCCTGTTCCACTACATACCAAATGCGCGGTGCCGCCGTTTCTGAGTCTGAAGCCATCGGCACAAACGGTGCCTCCAGTAACAACAGGGGCCTCTTCAGCGAAACCGACTCAATCACGGGCAACAGCTTGATCGTTGGCGAATCAGCCCACGCCAAACCACCGCACAAGTACGCCCACAGCAAAACCCACCATGCACAGTTGAGAATACGCGTTTCCATCACTACTCCTTAACCTAACCTCAGTAACCACGTGGTTGCCAAGATCAACCCGCCCCATTAAAATAGCCCTCAACAATATAAGATATTGATTCCGCTTTTATAGCACTTTTCTCACACTTATTTCTCCCACAGTCAGCACACAAAGCGTTAACTATAAAATGAATATGTCCAGCAAATTTGAACCCCTGCGCAACATGGAATCGTACACCGAAGAGATGTTCAACCAGATCATTGCCTTTCAGGAAAAAAAGCACCACGCCTGGAATAACAATTTAGCGTTCAATGCGCGCATCAAAGACCTACCGCTGCACAACCTGATTTTCAGCAACCCGGATCGTGATCCGCAAAAATTCAGCGCCACCGTCGC
>CAZXZI010000123.1:0-3033 GCA_964645165.1 uncultured Ectothiorhodospiraceae bacterium | reverse complement strand
GTGCAATGTTACGACTGGGAAAAAGACCTGCAAATGGCCCTGCTCGCTTTGCAAGCCAAACAGGAAGTACAGAGCCGAGGGTTCCCTGCCTGATCAGCTCGACAAAAAATAGCGACCTGGCCGTCGCCATGAGCGGTCAGGAAAATGCCGCCGAAGCCACCCGGCTTCGCGCACTCGCACAACAGTTAATGCTGCCGGTTTGCGATGTCAACGAACCCAAAACCTGCCGACCTTCTCGCTTCATCCTGTCATTTGTTCATAATCCAACAACTGCGCCTGTCAACAACGCCGGAAAAATACTCGCGCTGTCCAGCATGCAAGACGAATTCAAAGGCAATATATTTATCGACTTCGTGCATGGAAAAATGGGGCATCGACGTGAATTTGGTGGTGGCCGAGGACAACCCCTCGCCAAAGCTATCGGAATGAAAGGCGGCGCCAACCCCAGCGTCGTCGATGCCACCGCAGGATTGGGACGCGACGCCTTCGTGCTCGCCAACCTCGGCGCACAGGTGACGATGATCGAACGTTCCCCCATTCTTGCCGCCCTGTTGGAAGACGGCCTACAAAGACTGGCCGCCGAACCCGAGCTAGCTGATATCGCACAACAACAATTGAACCTTGTGCATGCCAACGCCATCAACTGGCTGCAACAGCAAGCACAAACAGACGACCGGCCAGAAGTCGTCTACCTCGACCCCATGTACCCGCATCGCACCAAAAGTGCGCTAGTGAAAAAAGAAATGCGCGCACTACGCGCGCTGGTGGGTGACGACGAAGATGCCGCACAACTTTTACAGGCCGCCCGACACTGTGCAACAAAGCGCGTGGTGGTCAAACGACCCAAAGGCGCACCACTGCTGGATGACAGCCAGCCCAGCGGTAATGTGCAATCGAAAAATACGCGGTATGATATTTATTCCATAACCACCCCAAAACAATGTATCAGCAATAGGTAAGGGAAATGCCCGAGATTAGTCGATTCTTAGGAATCATTATCGCCATGTACTACAACGACCATGCTCCACCCCATTTTCATGCCCAATACGGGGAAAAGGAAATGAGGATCAATATCCTTACCGGCGAGATAATGTCCGGGGATTTTCCTCGTCGTGCCGAGAAACTTGTACTAGAATGGTACCAACTCCACAAGGATGAACTAACCGCAGATTGGGCTTTGGCGGAAGAGAGAAAACCTCTCCAAAAGATTGAACCCTTGGAATAAAGCTATGACACCAAAACTAAAAAGTGCAACCTACTTAGACGGCTACAAAATTGAAGTCTCATTCAGCGATGGCGTCACCGGCATCATTGATCTTGAAAATGAACTATGGGGGGAAGTATTTGAACCCCTCAAAAAGCTTGAAATATTTAAAGCATTTAAGCTTGATCCTGAATTAAAAACAATCGTTTGGCCCACTGGTGCTGACCTTGCTCCAGAGTTCTTGTACCAAAAAGCTGCTGCATAATTCGTTACCTTCCGTTGACTCTCGACTGGAAACCAACTGCTTTCATATGGCGTAATGCGCTCCACACCGCTAACAATTAAAATAAACGCGAGCACTTAACAGCGTTAGGGAAAAAATGAAATCGATAATAATCATTATATTCATTTTTCTATTATCATCTTGTTCAACAGTAGATTTGTGGGGTAACAACACTTATTCTGAAAAAATCAATAATTTCTTTGCCACTAGTGATGGCAACAAATTAATCATAATTGGCGATAAATATCACTACATATTCACAAATCAATATAAATTGAACGACATATTAAATTCAAAACATAGCTCAATGCTGAGAGCTGAGTTCGCTGATACATTCTCAGTCGATATTGATAACAATATAAAAGGCAGCTACAAAATAGTTTGCGATTGTGAGAATGTAACAAAAGAAGAAGTTGAATGGTTGCTTAAACACAAATTCAAAAAAACGTTGGTTAAATCAGAATGCTCAAAGAATAAAGCAATCTATTCAAGGAGCAATAAAATTATTGGGAAAAGGTTTTCAGGTAATAATCAGTCTTTTGAAAAGACAAGGAACCTTAATAATGAACACGTCATTTATATAGAAGAAGATTATAATAGGGGCGATATAGTTTTAAAGATTGCGCAAACTCCGATAACAGTAGCTATTGATGGAACTTTAGCTTTAGGCGCAGCAGCGACGGCCATAACACTTTGGCCATTTACTACTTACAATATAATTAGCTCTTTAACGGAAGAGAACAAAGCGACTAATACATGTACTGATTAAATAGCAAATTCTGAACAATCATACCAATCAATAACATATAATAGGCCACCAGTCAGAATGACAACCAATAAAAAATACGATTACCGAGTAGTGAAAGGAAAAACTGACTGGACGGCTGAAATCGTCCGGCGCGTCACTTCAAAAAAGACAAATGTTTCCAAAAGCCAGGATGGCTTTGCGTCTGAGGCTGAAGCCAAGGCCTGGGGTGAAAAAGAACTCCCTGCTTTTCTGGAGAACCTCACCAAACGCAACAAGCAAGATTTTGCTGAGCACATTAAAAACAAAGAAGAGAAAGCGTTACGTGACGCGGCATACAAACAACGGAAGAAGGATAAGGAAAGCGCCGCTGCAAAAGCTGCCGATTCAGAAAGCTCAGACAGCATTGACGAGTGACCGACCGCCAAGCCAACAACCCACTGCATGGGATAACGCTGGAAGCCATCGTCACCAGTCTGGTGGAACACTACGGCTGGGAAGAACTGGGAAAGAAAATCGATATCCGCTGTTTCACCAGCGAGCCTTCCGTAAAATCCAGCCTGAAGTTTTTGCGCAAGACGCCCTGGGCCAGAACGAAGGTTGAAGAATTATTCATCACTACGCAAAAGAGTGTGTGGACGAAAAAAACAAAACGATTAAACAATTAGTCACCCGCAATATTTAGCTTTGCGCTCGCTACCAATACAACATGCCAATCATTACTGATTTTTTAAAGCACTCTACCCCATCACTATGTTGTTAACACATCAGCAATAGAAATCACTCAATCACGTCAGCATG
>CAZXZI010000122.1:0-8229 GCA_964645165.1 uncultured Ectothiorhodospiraceae bacterium | reverse complement strand
GTTGTGGAGTGGCGCCAGTGGCTTGTTGCTAAGCCTGCACTGGGTGATTTTTTTAGTAATTGCCGTGCCGCTGAACCTACCCACGTTAAGACGCATGCTCATCACTGAGCGCGTGCTGGGTATGTTTCGCAAAGTGATGCCCTCCATGTCCGACACCGAACGCGAAGCGCTGGAAGCCGGTAGTGTGTGGTGGGACGGTGAACTGTTTTCCGGCAAACCGGACTGGAATAAATTGCTGGAGACGCCCGCGCCCAAACTTAGTCCGGAAGAGCGTGCTTTTCTCGACGGTCCCGTAGAGATTCTGTGCAGCATGATCAATGACTGGCAGATCACCCAGGTAGACCGTGACCTGCCACCCGAGGTCTGGGCCTACATCAAAGACAATGGTTTTTTCAGCATGATTATTCCCAAGCGCTACGGCGGCCTGGAATTTTCTGCGCTGGCGCATTCATCGGTGGTGATGAAAATTGCTGGCCGCTCCATTACCGCCGCGGTGACTATCATGGTGCCCAACTCATTGGGCCCGGCTGAGTTGCTGCTGCGCTACGGCACGGACGAGCAAAAGGATCACTATCTGCCACGTTTGGCAACAGGTGAAGAAGTGCCCTGTTTTGCGCTGACCTCGCCCGAGGCCGGCTCTGATGCCGCAGCAATGATCGACAGCGGTGTGATTTGTAAAGGGGATTTCAACGGCGAAAAAGACATCCTCGGTATTCGTCTGAATTGGGAAAAACGCTATATCACCTTGGGTCCGGTAGCCACAGTGTTAGGCCTGGCCTTTAAGCTTTACGACCCCGCCCATCTGTTGGGTGACAAAGAAGAGTTGGGTATTACCTGCGCGTTGATTCCCACCAACACCCGCGGGGTGGACATTGGCAATCGCCACTTCCCGTTGAATCAGGCATTTATGAATGGGCCGAATCGTGGCAAGGATGTATTTATTCCTATGGACTGGATTATCGGTGGTGAAAAACGTGCCGGCCAGGGTTGGCGCATGTTGATGGAATGTTTGGCCGCTGGTCGTTCTATTTCTCTGCCGGCGCTTTCCACCGGTGCCGTCAAACTGGTATCGCGCGCCACTGGTGCCTATGCTCGGGTGCGCAAACAATTTAAAACCCCTATCGGTCGCTTTGAAGGCGTTGAAGAAGTGCTGGCACGCGTCGCCGGTTTAACTTACATGATGGATGCCGCGCGCACGCTAACCGCAGCGGCGGTGGATCTGGGTGAAAGTCCCTCGGTGGTTTCTGCGGTGGTGAAATATCACCTAACGGAAAATATGCGGATCGTGGTTAATGATGCCATGGACATCCACGGTGGTAGTGGTATTTGCATGGGGCCGAAGAATTTGATGGGGCGTGTGTATCAATCCATTCCCATCGGCATCACCGTGGAAGGTGCGAATATTCTCACTCGTAGTCTGATAATTTTTGGTCAGGGCGCGATTCGTTGTCACCCGTTTGTATTTCGTGAAATGCAGGCCGTGGCAGAAAATGATGCGGCGGACTTTGATCGTGCCTTTACCGGTCACGTGGGTTTTGCGATCAGCAATGCTGCTCGCAGCTTATGGTTAGGTTTGAGTGGTGCGAGATTGACAGCGTCGCCAGTACGCGGTTCTTCTCGTCGTTGTTATCAGCAATTAACCCGCATGAGTGCGGTGTTTGCATTGGTGTCTGATGTCTCGTTGCTGGTGCTGGGCGGTAGCCTCAAGCGTCGGGAAAAGCTCTCAGGACGTTTGGCAGATATGTTGAGTTACTTGTATTTGGCCACGGCGGCGCTGAAGCGTTTTGAAGACCAGGGACGCCCTGCTGAAGATTTACCGCTGTTGCACTGGGTGTGCGAACACGCGCTGTATGAAATACAACACAGCCTTACCGGTCTGTTGAAAAATTTTCCCAACCGGCCTGTGGCATGGTTATTGCGCCTTTTGGTATTGCCTCTGGGGAAACCCTTTGCCGAACCCAGCGATCAACTAGGCCATCGTTGTGCAGATTTATTATTGTCACCATCGGAGGCGCGCGACCGGTTGACCCGAGGTTTGTATGTGCCCACGGAACCAGGTCAGGCGCTGGCTGATCTCGAACACGCCCTGGAATTACAGGTTGCCTTGATGCCGCTGGAAAAGAAGGTGCGCGCCGCCGTCAAAAATGGCGAATTGGCGTCCGCGCCGGAAGCTGAATTGTGGCAGCAGGCATTCAATAAAAAGGTCATCAATGACGAAGAGTTTGCGCAATGGCAGGCCGCCGATTCAGCACGTTTGGCAGCGGTAACGGTGGATGAGTTTGAAAAATCGGAGCTGGCCTGCCACTAAATATCGGTATAACTTTTAATAGTAATTTTTAAAGTTTGACGAGACAAACAATACTCTGCGGTATAACGTTCATCTCCTCTCTGTTGAGAAGAGGAGAAGGAACCCTGAAAACATGGAGCTGTTCATGAGTGAAAAAAAACGACCCAGCCCAGTAAAAAAAATGGTGCGCCCGGTTTATGTGGTGGACGGATCGCGCACGCCTTTTTTGAAGGCGCGTGGTAAACCGGGTGTGTTTAACGCGGCCAATCTGGCCATGGGCACAGGACGGCCACTGTTGGCACGACAGCCCTTTGAGCCGGGTGATCTTGATGAAGTGATCATGGGTTGCGTGATGCCCGGGCCGGACGAAGCCAATATCGCTCGTCTGCTGGCCTTGCGTTTGGGTTGCAGTAAAGATATCCCCGCGTGGACGGTGCAACGTAATTGCGCCTCCGGGTTGCAGGCGCTGGATTGTGCGACGCGGAGTATTGCGCACAGCAAAGCCAATTTGGTGCTGGCCGGTGGCGTGGAATCCATGAGCCACGCGCCGGTGTTGCTGGCGGAAAAAATGGTGGCCTGGCTGGCTGGTTGGGCGCGGGCACGAACAGCAGGTGCCAAGATACAAGCGTTGGGGCAATTACGACCCGCCTACTTCAAACCGATTATCGCCCTGTTGCGCGGCCTGAGTGACCCGTTGGTGGGCCTGTCCATGGGACAGACGGCGGAGATAATCGCGCATCGTTTTGGCCTGACACGGGAACAAATGGATGCCTATTCAGTGCGCTCCCACCAGCGCTTGGCTGCTGCACAAGAGGCCGGTTTTCTGCAAGAAATTGAAACGCTCTACGATACGCGGGGTAATTTTTATAACGCGGATGATGGCGTGCGCGCCGATTCAAGCGTGGAAAAACTGGGCACTCTGAAGCCGGTATTCGATCGTCCCTTCGGCAAGGTTACCGCGGGCAATAGTGCACAGGTTACCGACGGCGCCGCCGTACTGGTGTTGGCCTCCGAGAGCGCGGTGGAAAAATGGGATCTGCCCGTGCTGGGGCGCATCGTCGATAGCGAATGGGCGGGAGTGGATCCGGCACAAATGGGCTTGGGTCCGGTGCATGCGATGACGCCGATTATGAAACGTAACAAATTCAAGTTAGACGATATTGATTACTGGGAGCTCAACGAGGCCTTTGCCGCCCAAGTGCTGGCCTGTCGTGCCGCCTGGAATGACAAAAAATATTGCCGCGAGGAACTGCACATCCGCGGGGTGATGGGAGAAATAGACGAAGCAAAACTTAATGTCGATGGCGGCGGTGTCAGTCTCGGTCACCCGGTGGGTGCCAGTGGCGCACGCATTGTGTTGCATTTGTTGCATGTGCTGGAACGCAACAACGCGAAACGCGGCATGGCCAGTCTGTGCATCGGCGGTGGCCAGGGCGGCGCGATGTTGGTGGAGAGGGTATGAATATGGCTATCACTACGACTATGTACAAACATTTCCAACTAGAAACCGACGATGACAATATCGCGTGGTTGAGTATCGACAAGGCAGGTGCGAGCACCAATTCCCTCGGCCGCGAGTTAGTGGATGAGTTGGAAGCCATCCTTGACGAACTTGAAACTGAACGGCCAAAAGGCCTGGTGATTCTTTCCGCCAAGCCTAGTGGTTTTGTTGCCGGTGCCGACATCAACGAATTCACGGTGATCGAAAACGAAGAACAGGCGCGTGAACTGATTCGCCGTGGCCAGGGCGTGATTAATCGTATCGAACGACAACGCTTTACCACCGTGGCAATGATCCACGGCTATTGTCTTGGCGGTGGTTTGGAATTGGCCTTGGGTTGCGATTATCGCATTGCCGAAAATGGCGAGAAAACTAAACTCGGTTTACCCGAAGTGAAGCTGGGCATTCATCCTGGCTTTGGCGGAGCGGCACGATTGCCGCAGTTGATTGGTGCGCCCGCAGCGATGGATTTGATGTTGTCTGGTCGGGCGATTAGCGCCACGGCAGCAAAACGCATAGGGCTGGTAGACTTTGCTGTGCCGGATCGACACCTGAAAACTGCAGCATGTAGCGTGGTGCAAAAGCCACCCCGGAAAAAGCCACTGTCATTTTTTAAAAAGATGAGCAATCACAGTCTTGTGCGCCCGCTGCTGGCAAACGTACTGCGTAAAAAGGTGTCGGCCAAGGCATCACCCAAACATTACCCGGCGCCCTTCGCGTTGATTGACCTGTGGTCAAAACATGGCGGCAATAAAAAGGCCATGTTGCTGGGCGAAGAAAAATCCGTAGCGCGACTGGTGATGGGTGACACGGCTCAAAATCTGATACGGGTTTTTTTCCTGCAGGAAAAACTCAAGTCGCTCACCGATAGCCCTTTCAAGGCAAAACGAGCGCACGTGATCGGCGGCGGCGTAATGGGTGGCGACATCGCGGCCTGGTGCGCGCTACGCGGCATGCAGGTAACAGTGCAAGATCGACAGGAAGCCACTTTAGCGAAGGTGATTCAGCGCGCTGCGAAACTGTATAAAAAGAAACTGAAAAAACCACGGTTGGTGCAAGAGGTGCTGGATCGGTTGATGCCGGATAAAGACGGGCTGGGCGTGGCGCAGGCTGATGTGGTGATCGAGGCGATTTACGAAGATGTTGAAGCCAAGCAAGGCCTCTATCGGGAAGTAGAACCGCAAATGAAACCCGGTGCATTGTTGGCCACCAATACGTCAAGTATTCCGCTGGATGTGCTCAGTGAATGTTTGGCTGAGCCAACACGGTTGGTGGGCATTCACTTCTTTAATCCCGTGGCAATGATGCAGTTGGTGGAGATCGTCTGCGCGAAAAATACCGATGCGGAAGTCATCGCGAAAGCCACGGCATTTACCCGGCAGATTGATCGCCTGCCCCTGCCGGTGACCTCGACACCTGGATTTTTGGTTAATCGCGTGTTGATGCCCTATCTGCTAGAAGCGGTAGTGATGGAATCCGAAGGCGTGAATCCACAAGCCATTGACAAGGCTGCGCTGAATTTTGGCATGCCCATGGGCCCCATTGCGCTGGCTGACACAGTGGGCCTGGATATTTGTCTGGCAGTGGCAGAAACCTTGTCAAAATCCATGGATGTGGAAGTGCCAGATCGCCTGCGACGGTTGGTGGAAAGCGGCAAACTGGGTAAAAAATCCGGCCAAGGCTTTTATCGTTACCCGCCGAAGAAAAAAGGTAAGCCTGAATTTGAAAAAGCAACAGGTAGCGAAAAACAACCCTCAGACATTCAGGATCGGTTGATGTTGCGTATGTTGAACGAGGTGCAGGCCTGTTTGCGTGAAGGCGTGGTTGCAGATGCAGACCTGTTGGATGTGGGGATTATTTTTGGTACTGGTTTCGCGCCATTCCGTGGTGGCCCCATGCACTACATCGAAAGCCAGGACATAGAAGCATTGACCAACAAAATGCGCAATATGCACAAAAATTACGGCGAACGCTTTGCGCCCGATGCAAATTGGGGAAGTGTTAGTTAATATCGACTGATAATTGATAGCCACTTACTGTTAGGGCTCCCAAATAAAAACAAGGAAGCGTGATGGCAAAAGGAACACTGGATGTAATTTCGGTTGAAGAGGCAGGCAGTCTGCCAGGCTTGTTTTGTGAACGTGTTAGGCGAACACCGCAGGCGGTTGCTTATCGAAGCTATGATGCGACTCAGTCACGCTGGGAAGATCTTACCTGGGAAGAGTCAGCGCGCCAGATAGCCGCAATCCAAGTCGCATTAGCAAAAGAAAATTTGTCAACGGGTGACCGCGTGGCCATCATGTTGCGCAATTGTCCACAATGGGTTTTCTTTGAACAGGCAGCCCTGGGCATGGGATTGGTGGTGGTGCCGCTGTACATAGATGATCGTGCAGAAAATGTCGCGTACGTTTTGCAGGATGCTGGCGTTAAGTTAATGTTAGTTGCCGACGATGCAGCGTTAACCAAGTTGTCTTCCATTAGCGCGCAATTGCAAGGTTTGTTGCGAGTTGTTTCTGTAGAGGCATGCAGTCCGTCTACAGACTTTCCGCGACTCACCACGCTGAGTGATTGGCAGATATTTGATGAGAGCCCAACAGAACTGCCCGCGCTGGATATCGATGCGTTGGCAACCCTGGTGTACACCTCGGGCACTACCGGTCGCTCCAAAGGTGTGAAGCTCAGCCACCGAAACATTCTGTTTAATGCTCATGCGGCAACAATTTTGTTGAAGATATATCGGGAAGATAAATTTTTGTCTTTCCTGCCGTTGTCACACATGCTGGAGCGAACGCTCGGGTATTACATCCCAGTAATGACAGGAAGCACGGTCGCCTTCGCGCGCTCAGTGAAAGACTTAGCTGAAGATTTGCTGACTCAGCAGCCTACCTTTTTAATTTCTGTGCCGCGAATTTATGAACGTGTCTACAATAAAATCCAGGCGCAGGTGTCCAATAAATCTGATTTCGCTCGCTCACTCTATAATAGTGCAGTGGAGGTAGGCTGGCAGCGGTTTAAAAATGGTGGTGGCGGCGGTTTACGATGGCAGATTCTAAAAATGCTCGTGGCCAAAAAAATCATGGCCAAGTTAGGGGGGCGTCTGCGTCTGGCGATTTGTGGGGGCGCGCCGTTATCAGAAGACGTTGCGAAAACATTTATCGGTCTGGGGCTAAATTTGATTCAAGGTTATGGCCTGACAGAAACGAGTCCAATCATTAGTGGTAATCCGGAAGATGATAATGACCCCGCCAGTGTGGGTGTGCCGCTGCAGGGTATCGAAGTAAAAGTAGGTGACGGTGATGAATTACTTACCCGCAGCCCGTCGGTGATGATGGGCTATTGGAACAACCCTGAAGCCACACAGGCGATGATCGATGAAGACGGATGGTTGCACACCGGGGATAAGGCGCGCATTGAAAATAACCATATTTATATCACTGGCCGACTTAAAGATGTGATGGTGTTGTCTAACGGGGAAAAGATACCTCCCGCCGATATGGAAATGGCCATAACTTTGGATCCGCTGGTGGAACAGGCGCTGATCGTCGGCGAAGGTAAACCCTATTTGACGGCCATCGTTGTATTAGAACCAGATGCCTGGAGAGTGGAAGCCGAGGCTAAGGGTTTTGATATGAATGACGCTGAACTGCTGAATTGTAAGCCAGTAAAAAAATGCATGTTGGAGCGTATCGCAGTTCAATTGAACGGGTTTCCTGGATACGCAAAGGTGCACGCAGTGACCTTGCTCAATACACCGTGGACTATTGAAAGCGGCACCATGACGCCAACCATGAAATTACGCCGGGCGGTCATTCTCGAAAAAAATCAGGCATTCATTAGTGATATGTACGAGGGTCATTAGCCATGACGGAGCCTAGTGAATTACGCTTGCCTGCTGGTGAGCCCACCACCCGCGTGCTGGCCATGCCCACCGACACCAATGCTGCAGGAGATATTTTTGGTGGCTGGATTATGTCGCAAGTGGACATTGCCGGATCCATTGCCGCGCACCGTCATGCTGGAACGCGTACCGTTACCGTGGCAGTGAATTCATTCTTGTTCAAAAAGCCAGTGTATGTGGGTGACCTGGTCAGTTTTTACGCGAGCATCACAAAGGTTGGCAAAACGTCGATGACCGTGTTTGTGGAGGTTTACTCCGAGCGTAGCCGTTTTCAGATTGAGGTAGTGAAAGTGACAGAGGCAACGTTGACCTTTGTGGCCATTGATGAAAATGGAAAGCCGATGATCGTGAAGCCGTTGGATTAGCCAGGTTGATTGGGCTTACTAATATCTTCAAGCAAGGACTGGTAAATTGATTTTAACGCCTTGCCGAAAGCAGAGACTGTTTCATCCATAGATTGGCTGTTCGTCGGAATGATCGCTTGATAAATGGTTGCCTTTCCTGCTTTATTGCCTGTCGTTGAATCAATGCTTATGGCCATCT
>CAZXZI010000121.1:0-8241 GCA_964645165.1 uncultured Ectothiorhodospiraceae bacterium | reverse complement strand
CCCTCGCCTAAGAGCGCCTACTTTTGGCACCCCAACCCTCTCCCCTCAAGGGGAGTACCCCCTGGGGCATAAAAGGGAGTAAAAGCAACCATTGCCACCTAAAAGCGTGGGATTTAAATCCCCTATTTGAAGACTTTAAAGTGCGCCGCCGTTAAAACATACCAAATAATCCCTTGTTCTTCTTTGCCTGGGCATTCAACAAATTAATAATCGTCGAATTTTTTCCTGCCTTTGCCGCAGAGATAGCCGTTTCTTTTATCTTGTTTTTCACTTGCCAATCAGCGCCTTTTTCCAGCAGCCGTTTAACCGCTGCCACATGCCCCGCCTTGACGGCCATCAGTAGCGGCGTATTGCGCAAGGTATTTTCCGCATCCACATCAGCACCATGTGCCAACAACAAATCGATGACAGCCACTTCCCCGGCACTGGCCGCAACATGCAGCGGCGTATTGCCTTCCGGGCTGCGCGCCTTCACGTCAGCACCTGCATTCAATAATTTATCCGCCACTGTCTTATGACCGTAACGTATCGCGGCCATGAACGCGGGCTCACGACCACCACTTTTAGTGAAGACCTTTTTAGCGAGCAGGTAGTCGACTGTTTTTGGGTTACCAAAACGCGCAGCCAGCCATAAAAGATCGTGCTTATCACTATCCTTCCAATTCAAGCGCGCGCCATTCTTAAGCAATTTCACAGATAGCGCATCCTGAGCCTGCACCAACGCCAAACTCAGGGCCGTGTTGTCGTCCTTGCCTCGCAAGTCAAGCTTAGCGCCCCGTTTCAGTATTTTTATAGCAACAGCGCTGTGGTCTGTACGTATCGCCAGCATCAGTGACGTGTAGCCCAACTTATTCTGTAAATTGATTTTTGCCTTGCTGTCTAACAATAACTGTACGACTTTTGGATGTCCCTCGCGTGCAGCCAACATCAACGGCGTCATACCTTGTTCATCCATTTGATTAACATTACCGCCTTTCTGCAACAGCCATTTTGCAACGGCAAAACGACCTTGTTGTGACGCCAAACTCAAAGCTGTTTCACCCTGCGGACCTTTTTGCCTTATAGCATCGCCTTTTTTCAGCCGCTGCTTAACCGCGTCAAGCCGACCTTCCCAGGCGGCAATCATCAGCGGCGTCCAGCCTTCATACAATTTTCGTTTATTTTTTGTCTGTTTGAATTTAGGTGCCGCTGCCATCACATGACTTCGCGCACCGCGCTTTTCCAACAGAGCAACAACTGCTGCCTTTTTATTTTGTTGTGCCAAGCTCAGCGCCGAATGTCCGGCACGGTTTCGTAGGTTGATGCGCGCCCCTTTATCCAGCAAATAGCGGGTGGTTTTCAAATGTCCCTGTTCAGCTGAAAACATCAACGCCGTTTGGTCCATGCGATTGCGCGCGTTGAGCTTAGCCCCTGCGGCAATCAGGCCGCCGGTAATTGCCAGATGCCCCTTGGCTGCTGCAAACATCATTGCAGTCCAACCTTGTTTGTTTTGACGATGCACATCGGCGCCGGCCAGCAACAGACGTTTAACGGTGCCACTCTGTCCCACATTGCTGGCAATCATTAAGGCCGTATCACCATATTCGTTTTTCGCGTTGATCTTTGCCTGATGTTTCAGCAACATATCCAGCGTTGTTACACGACCATTTTTGGCCGCCAGCATCAATGCCGTCCAGCCACGCTTGTCGGTTTGATCGATGGCTGCGCCTTTTTGTAACAGTGCCGTTACTCCCTGCACAAAACCTTCTTCGGCCGCAATCAATAATGGCCTGCGGCCATCGTCTGTTTTCATCGAGGGATCAGCACCCGCAGCCAGTAAAGTTTTCACTGTGCTGGCTTGCCGATTGAGCAAGGCTACCATCAGCAGGGAAACGCCACTATCATCGCGCTGATTGGCATTACCACCGTGTTTGAGTAACAGGCTCACCATGCTAGGTTTGCCCCGTTTTACCGCACGACTGAAAGCAGACTCACCCGCTTTGTCTTGGCGATTGACGTCAGCCCTAGCCTTTATCAAACGCTTGATCACCGAGACATGTTTCTTGTCCACGGCAACCATCAACGGCGTGCGTTTAAAATTGTCTGGGCTGTATACGTGCGCGCCCGCTTTCAACAAACGATTCACCGCCTTTAACGCACCAGCCTTACTGGCCAGGAACAATGCTGTTTCCGTTTGTTGATTATGCGCATTGACCTTGGCGCCAGCGGATAATAATGCCGCAACAATAGCATCGTGATCTTTTTCCGCCGCCAGCATCAGCGGCGTGATGCCCTGTTTATCTGCAGCCTGATTGGCATATTTAACAAGGCCCCGCACCGCCTCCACGTCACCCGTGCGTGCAGCCCAGCGTAGGGTCTCGGCCGGATCGTCTTTATCGTTTTTTTTAGCCTGCTTGAGATTTTTCAGTCGTGTGGCGGCCTTGCGGTATCCCTGAGCAGCGGCCTTGATATACCACTCACGCGCTGCGGCACGGTCACGTTCGATACCCCGACCATTCTCCAACATCACACCGTAGGAAAATTGCGCCTGCGCATGGCCCTGCTTGGCCGCCTGTAGATACCAGTGGGCTGCCTGCTTGGCATCCTTTTTCACACCCTTGCCGGCTCGATAGAGAGCGCCCAAATTAAATTGCGCATCAGCATTGCTTTGCTTTGCGGCTTTTCGGAACCACTTTGCCGCCTTTTTATAGTTAAGCTCTGCACCGTGGCCCTTACGAAACAACTCACCACAACGATTCTGTGCCTCGCTGTCTCCAGCCTTGGCACGTTTGAGCCACAACTGCATCGCTTGCTCATATTGACCATTGTCGTAGGCGGTCTGTGCGGCGTCATCAGCCAGCACTGATCCTATTGATGCCGACAACAGGGCCACCGTCACTATCAACAACACGCTCAACTTCCTGAAGTGCATTCCTGCTCCTTAATACTTTTCAACAATATTCACTTTCGCGACAAAATGGATTCATGCCTCGCGCGCGGGTCGGATCCACAGCGCCGCGACCAACAGTGCCAATAACGCCATCAACGCTGCCAGCCAGTAAACGTTGGCCGGGCCAATAGTGTCCCATCCAATGCCACTGACAAAACTACCTGCGGCACCACCGGCACCAAAACTAACGCTGCTGTATAAGGCCTGGCCCCGCCCCTGATTCCGCCCGGTAAAATAACGGTGGATCAATTGAATGGCGACGGCATGATAAACACCAAAACTGGCGGCGTGCAGCAACTGCGCAAAAATCATCACCGCCACCAGCTCGGGAAACTGGCCGATCAACACCCAGCGTAACACCGTCAGCCCCAGGCTTGTCAGTAACAGGGCTCTCAATCCGAAACGTGGCACCCAGCGGTGCATGAGCATGAAAACACCCACTTCGGCCACCACCCCCAGTGCCCACAGCTGGCCAATGGCTGAGCGCGAGTAACCGTAATCCTCCATGTAGAGGGTATAAAAAGTGTAATACGGCCCGTGGCTGGCCTGCATCAAAAAACACACCACCAGTAACGATAAGACTTCCGGTCGTCGCAGCACCTTGAGTATGGGTTCGTGAGCCAGTGGTAGATGGTGAGCCGCCTGCTCCGACACCAGCAGGCTGGATAGCCAGATACCGGCAAACAAAACGATGAGAATCACCGGCAAAATGGCCGCGCCCTGGGCATCCAATACCGGCCCCAGGGCTGCCACGGCGACGATAAAACCGATAGAGCCCCACAAGCGAATCCTGCTGTAGCGATGGCTGCGCCCACCGAGATAGTTAAAGGTCGTGGCCTCGAACTGCGGCAATGTGGCATTCCAAAAGAAACTGAAAGCCAGCATCACCGTTGCCAGCCACCAGTAATGATTATCGAGGAACACCCCGGCAAAGCAGATGGTCGCCAGCAGGCAACCCACGCGCACGATGCGCATGCGGTGCCCGGTGTGGTCGGCGACCCAGCCCCAGACGTTGGGTGAGACGATCTTGGTGGCCATCACCATCGCCATCAGGGTGCCGATATCGCGAGCAGAAAATTCCAGGTGTTTGAGGTACAACGACCAGTACGGGATCAACGCGCCGATGGTGGCGAAGTAAAAAAAGTAGAAACCGGACAGGCGCCAGTAGGGCATGAAGGTCAGTAACTAGGAGCGAGGGGCGAGTAACTAGGGAACTGATTTTCCTCGTAACTAGACACTCGTTACTCGTCACTAGGTTTGGCGGGAATAATAGGAGTACCGCTCTCCACGTCGGCGTTTTGTGCGCGATGGCGCAGCAGATGATCCATCAACACGATGGCCAGCATGGCCTCAGCGATGGGCGTGGCGCGAATGCCCACGCAGGGGTCGTGCCGACCCTTGGTGATAACTTCAATGGGTTCACCTTTGAGGTTCACGCTCTTGCCCGGCAGGCGCAGGCTGGAAGTGGGTTTGAGCGCCATGCTCACCAGAATATCCTGCCCACTGGAGATGCCACCCAGGGTGCCGCCAGCGTGATTGGACAGAAAACCTGCGGGGGTGATTTCGTCGCGGTGTTCGGTGCCCTTTTGATCGACGCAGCCAAAACCCGCACCAATCTCCACGCCCTTCACCGCGTTGATGCTCATCATGGCGTGGGCGATGTCGGCATCCAGTCGATCGAAGATGGGCTCACCCAATCCCGGCATCATGCCGCTGGCCACCACGTTAATACGCGCACCGATGGAGTCACCCTCTTTACGCAAGGCGTCCATGTAGTCTTCCAGTGCTTTAACCTTGCTGGCGTCGGGGCAGAAGAAGCTGTTGTTGTGCACTGCATCCCAGTCCAACGTTTCGGCGACGATGGGGCCCAGCTGCTTGAGATAACCACGAATCAAAATGCCAAATCTTTCCGCCAGATATTTTTTGGCGATGCCACCGGCCGCCACCCGCATGGCGGTTTCACGCGCTGAAGAACGCCCGCCGCCGCGGTAATCGCGCACACCGTACTTTTGCTGGTAAGTGTAATCGGCGTGACCAGGACGGAAACGATCCATGATCTCGGAATAATCTTTGGAGCGCTGATCGGTGTTGTGGATGATTAACGCGATGGGCGTGCCGGTGGTCTTGCCCTCGAACACACCCGAGAGGATTTGCACCTCATCGGCTTCACGGCGCTGCGTCGTGTGGCGCGAAGTGCCGGGCTTGCGCAGGTCCAGATCACCCTGCAAATCGGCCTCGGTGAGCGCCAATCCGGGCGGGCAACCGTCAACGATACAGCCAATGGCTGGGCCATGGCTTTCGCCGAACGAGGTCACCGTAAAACATTTTCCGAAGCTATTCCCAGACATGGGCGGCATTGTAGCAGGAACTACCCGCGTTTGGCCGCCCTCAAACCGCCTTCGTTGAGCCGACTAAGGCAACTTGATGGGATTGATCGGTGAGATGGGTGACAGAATATTGATGAACTGCTGTTCATCCTTCTGCGCTGGTGGCAGATCCGTTTTAGCGGCAGACTTTTTTTTCATCTTGGGCTTGGTTTTCTTCACCGGTTTGGGTTTCACTACCGGTTTGGGTTTTACCACCGGCTTGGGTTTCACTACTGGCTTGGGTTTCACTACCAGTTTGAGTTTGGCTGGAGCCGGCTGGGTAACCGATTTTTTCTCAGCAGGTTTCGGCACCAACGTTTTGTGCACGGGTATTGAGCCCACAATGCCTTTTTTGCTTTCTCCAGGCCCATCTTTAATGAGCTGTTCGCCATCAGCCGCCGATGAGACTTGATTTGTCTCATTGAACAAGGCCACCTCCGCCGCCTTATTCATCACAATAATAGCGATACGTCGGTTGATGGGACTCCGCGGGTGTTCCTTATCAAAGGCCACCATGGAGGCCAAACCCACCACCTTGGCCATCTTCTCAGCCGCCAGGCCACCGACGATCAACTCTCGACGCGAGGCATTGGCCCGATCGGCCGACAGTTCCCAGTTACTGTAATTTTCCCGTCCGACAAAACGGGCCGCATCGGTGTGGCCGGTGAGGCTGATGCGATTGGGCACGGTGTTAATCGTCTTCGCCAGCTCGTGCAGAATAACTTTGGTGTACGCCTTGAGTTCCGCACTGCCGCTGTCAAACATGGGGCGATTTTCTTTGTCGACAATCTGTATGCGCAGTCCTTCAGGGGTAATATCCAGCAGCAACTGGTCTTTAAAAGGCTTCAGCGCCTGACTTTCTTCGATGGCCTTTTTCAACTCTTCCATCAACGATTCCAGGCGCGCCTTTTCCGCCTGGGCCGCTTGTTCGATTTCGTGCTGAGTCAGCTCGTGAGGTTTCTGCGCATTGTCTTTGGAGTCATCACCCTGGGAGATTTTCTGCCCACCGCCCATGTCGATGAGATCTGCACTCGTGCCGCTGCCATCAGCCAACCCCTGCGTGGGTGGGCTGAAATATTCAGACAATCCCGCTTTTTCTTCTTTAGTAGTGGAAGCAATCAGCCACAGCAACAAAAAGAACGCCATCATCGCCACTGCAAAATCCGCAAAAGCGACCTTCCAGGCACCACCGTGATGGCCGTGCCCGCCCTTCTTGATTTTTTTGACGATGATCGTCTGGTTTTCCATGGGGGATCAGTTCCAGACTTGGTTTTAGCGCGGGAGCATTATTCGGTTTTGCCTTTAACAAAATCTTCCAACTCCTGAAAGCCCGGACGATTGTGCGATTCCAGCGACTTGCGGCCAAACTCCACAGCCACCTGTGGCGCATAACCATTGAGCGTTGCCATCAGGCACACCTTGATGCACTCAAACACCTTGCTGTCATCTTCGTTCATATTCGACAAGCTGGTCGCCATGGGTCCGACAAAGCCATAGGCCAGCAAAATACCCAGGAAGGTACCCACCAAGGCAGACGCCACATGGTGGCCCAACTCTTCCACCGGCCCACCAATTGAAGCCATGGTAATAACTATACCCAACACCGCCGCGACAATGCCAAAACCCGGTAAAGCATCGGATACCGCCGTGATCGCCCCAGGCACCTTGGCTGCTTCATGGTGATGTGTCTCAAGCTCCACATCCATCAAGTTTTCCAGCTCAAAGGGGTTCATGTTGCCGCTGACCATAAGGCGCAAATAATCCGCAATGAAATCCAGTGCATGGTGGTTTTTTAAAAGGCTGGGGTACTTCTGAAAAAGTGCGCTCTCATGAGGCTCGTCAATATCTGCTTCCAGCGCCATCATTCCTTCTTTGCGCGCCTTGGTGAAAAGGTCGTACATCAACGCCAGCAATTCCATGTAGGATTTTTTGTTGTGCTTGGAGCCCTTCAATAATTTTCCGATGGAGCCAAAGGCACCCTTGATTACGGTACCGGGATTAGATATCACAAAGGCGCCAAACGCCGCTCCGCCGATAATCACCAGCTCAAAAGGTTGCCACAGCGCACCCAAATGGCCATGCGAGAGAACAAAGCCCCCGCCAACACAACCCAAAACAAGAATAACCCCGATGATAAATTTCATAATATGATTTCTTTAATCCGTACCTTGAACGCTAGACCTATCGGCAGAAAATCGCTTGCCTTGAGAATCAATCCAGACAATTCCACCCTTAAACAGTCTCGGCTACCGCCCTGAATATGGGCATAATCCAACCAGCCACATTGCGTCCTCCGCCGTTCTGGTTTAACCTTGCGCGCTGTTTTTAGGCCGAGTCTGGCTGAAAAATCAAACCTGGAGAGGTGGTCGCTCACAGCATCCATACCTACCGCGACACTCGTGCATCCATGCACATCGTCCGGGCGGACGAGCCTTAAACCAGCAACGCGAGTTGTAAAAAAGATTTTGGAGAGGTGTCCGAGTGGCTTAAGGAGCACGCTTGGAAAGCGTGTGTACGTTAATCCGTACCGAGGGTTCGAATCCCTCCCTCTCCGCCATACAGTCTGAGCTTTGGAGACGGTCTCCCCACGAGACAGAGAATACCCAAAGAATTCAGGGAGATACGCCGCATTAAGCGGCGTTTTTTTTGCCTGTTCCCGGACTACTTTTCACCAATTAGACCTGAATTCCCCATTTGTCTCGAATGCCCATTTGGGCAGTTCGGTTACGGACAACATTTTGATAAATATGGGGTTTTACCTCATTCTTCTGCTGAGTCTCTAAAATAATTAGAGACTCTTTGAAAACAACCGATAGGGATTCGAACCCTCGGTACGGTATCATTTTACTTACTGATTATTATGACTTTTTTATGGTTTCATCCAAAATTTTGGTAACCGCTCAACAAACCCCATCTAAAATTCCACCCTTCATACTGCTACCGTGC
>CAZXZI010000120.1:0-8410 GCA_964645165.1 uncultured Ectothiorhodospiraceae bacterium | reverse complement strand
CCATTACCAGGGCATAGCTGACACGGTCAAAGGTGCGATACACCAAGACAATGCCTGCACGCTGATCCGGTAGGGTGATTTTTTCGCCGCGTTTTTTGGCATTGGTGTCGCGCACTACCTGACCGGCTTGCCACACTGCCAGTACATTTCCGTTCTCGAGACCGTCCTGTTCGCCCTGGTTGAGCACTACGGTCTGGAATTGGCCGATGCGGGAGACGCCATCAATTACCGCAATAATTTGCCCATTAATGGGCGTGGAGGGAGGTTTGGGGATAAAGGCTTGATCCAGTCCTGAGGCCTTTTTCGGGATCAACCGGTCACCCACCAGAGTTTCACGGGTGGAGTCTTTAACGCGAAGGGTGGACGGATCACCAAAATCTTCCACCTGGGCATCGGCGACATGCAGAGCCTCGTAACCGAGGATGTCGCCCGCTTTGGCGCCGGGGTTACGGTAGGCTTTGCCAATGCGTAATACGGCATAAGTGGAATTGGGATCTTCGCCGGGGATCAGGCCGCGGGCATAAACGCGGTCACCGGAGCCGGACATCAGGCGCGCGTCTTTGCCGGCGAGCACGTAGCCGGCATTGTCAATTTCACGTTGGCTAAGTACGCGTGGTTCACCGAGAAACTGCGCAATAGCGTTAAGAGGGATGGTAGAGATGGGTGCGTCAACACGGGTGGATCGCACCTGGGGTGACATTTTTACCGTGGCCTGGCCACGACTGACGCGTAAAATCGGTCGACCCTGGGCATCATACTCAAGATACACCACATCGCCAGGGTAAATCAGATGTGGATTTTTGATTTGTGGGTTGTAGCTCCACACTTCCGGCCATTTCCACGGGCTTTGCAGAAAGTGCGCTGAGATGTCCCACAGCGTGTCGCCCTTCACCACCGTGTATTTGTCAGGGTGATTGGCTTTAAGTTTGACGGTATCCGCCAGTGCCGTGCCAGCGAAGACCAGGCCAAGGATAATCAGCCCCAGTAGCTTTCTGAAGGCCAGGCTTCTTGTAGCAAGAGGTGCAACAACAGTTTTAACAGATTTTACTTTCATCGACACGATGATCCCTCTGTTTGTCGGTTTGCTCGAGTGTAGACGAATCATATTCCAGACTCCAGTGAAGCATTTTAAAATTAACAGGATAGGCGCAAATGCTAAACCCGATTTGAATGTTATGTATTTGTTTGTTTTTTGAACAAGGCCGCTCACGTTTTACAGCTTTGCCGAGTATAATGTCGGCAGCAACCAGCATATCTTTTGCCTATTGTCTCTAAATTGAACGAGTTCACATGTCCACACTGAATATCCTCCATTTCCCCGACCCCAAATTACGTCAAAAAGCCACACCGGTGGCTGAGGTGAACGACGAGATCCGCGCCCTGGTGGACGATATGTTTGAGACTATGTACGCAGCGCCGGGAATTGGTCTGGCTGCGGTGCAGGTAAACGTATTGAAGCGGGTGATCGTTATCGACATCTCCGAGGATAAGAATCAGCCGCAGTGCTTTATCAACCCGGAAATCGTCGAGCGCAGCGGTGAAGAAAAGATGGAAGAGGGTTGCCTCTCGGTACCGGGTATCTACGAACCGGTGAGCCGAGCCAAAGATATTGCTGTGCGTTATCTGGATAGGGATGGCAGTGCCCAGGAATTAACCGTGGACAGCCTGCTGGCGGTGTGCATTCAGCACGAAATGGATCATCTCGAGGGTAAGCTGTTTGTGGATTATCTCTCCGAGATGAAGCGCAATCGCATTCGTAAAAAGATGGAAAAAATGCGCCAGCAGACGCTTTGATAGCAGCCCCACTTCACGCCAAACCCGAAAAGAAAAAGGAATCAACGTGGCCCAAGGCCTGAAAATTATCTTTGCTGGCACCCCGGACTTTGCTGCCAGCAGCCTGCAAGCGTTGTTGGCTTCCGAGCATGAAGTGCTGGCGGTCTACACCCAGCCGGATCGCCCCGCCGGACGTGGCCGCAAACTCACCGCCAGCCCGGTGAAGACGCTAGCGCTAGAACATAATTTGCCGGTGTTGCAGCCAGTGACCCTGCGCGACGCAGCGGCGCAACAGACACTGGCGGATTTTCAGGCCGACGTGATGGTGGTGGTGGCCTACGGGCTGATCCTCCCCGAGCCGGTGTTGACTATCCCCCGTCTGGGCTGCATTAACGTACATGCCTCGCTGCTGCCGCGCTGGCGCGGTGCGGCACCTATCCAGCGCTCCATTCTCGCCGGCGATGCAGAAACCGGCGTGACCATTATGCAAATGGATGTGGGTCTGGATACCGGCGACATGCTTAGCAAAGTCGCTTGTCCTATCGAAGATACAGACACGGCAGAAACCCTGCACAACAAGTTGGCGGCGTTGGGCGCAAAGGCCTTGTGTGAAATTTTGAACAATCTCGCCAACGGTAAGGTGAAGTCGGAAAAACAAAATGACGCTGATAGTAACTACGCAGAGAAACTGCAAAAGGCCGAGGCACAAATCGACTGGACGCAATCAGCGCAGACCTTGTCGCGCAGCGTGCGCGCTTTCAATTCCTGGCCAGTTGCCTTCACCCGATTTGATGATAAAAATCTGCGCATCTGGTTTGCTGAGGCTTTGGGCGAAACTGCAGCTACAACAACGGCCACAATTACGGATACAACGCCGGATAAAATGCCGGGCAGCGTGCTAGCCGAATCTGCCGAGGGTATTGACGTGGCCACTGGCGACGGTGTTTTGCGAATCAAACAATTACAGTTACCCGGCGGCAAGGTGCTGGACGCCGGACAATTTCTCAATGCCCACAGTCTTTTGGGCGTGCAGCTTGGTTAACCCCCGCAAGTATTGCTGATGGCATCGGCTAAACAAAATAATCCGCGCGCGGTTGCGGCACGTATTCTGGCTAAAGTCATTAGGGATGGGCGTTCCCTGTCGCAGGCCATGGAAGTTGTGCCACCTGCCCTAAGCGATGATCGTGGTCTGATTCAGGAAATGTGCTACGGCGTCATGCGCGAATACTATCGGCTGTCGGTGATGGTTGCGCCGCTATTAAAAAAACCGCTGAAAGAAAAGGACAGTGACGTGCAGGCCTTATTATTGTTGGGGCTGTATCAGTTGCTGCAGATGCGCGTGCCGGATCATGCCGCAGTGTCGGAAACGGTAGCCGCCACGGCAGCGCTGAAAAAACCCTGGGCACGAGGAATGGTGAATGCGGTGTTGCGCAATTTTCAGCGTCAAAAGGAAGATCTTTTAACGCAGGCTGACGCTACTGAACAAGGTCGCTGGTCGCATCCACAATGGATGATCGACGCGCTACGCGCAGCCTGGCCAGATGATTGGCAGAGATTGTTGGAAGCCAATAATCAACGGCCGCCCATGTGCCTGCGTATTAATACGGCAAAGATCAACCTTGATGACTATTTAAAGTTATTAGCTAAAGATGAAATTGATGCAACTCGTAGTGAGTTTACTTCCATTACCCTTCGGTTAGATCAACCGAAAGATGTGACTTTGTTGCCGGGTTTTGCCGAGGGCTGGGTATCAGTGCAGGATGAGGCCGCCCAACAGGCTGCAAATATAATGGCGTTAAAACCAGGGCAGCGTGTGTTAGACGTGTGTGCCGCGCCCGGTGGAAAAACCGCGCACATGCTGGAGTCAGCCGAGGTGGAAATGGTGGCGGTGGATGTGGATGAAAGCCGTCTAAAAAGGGTGGAAGAAAATCTTCAGCGATTGGGTAAAACGGCGCAGTGCATTGTAGGGGATGCCGCCGCACCGAAAGATTGGTGGGATGGCCGTCCATTTGACCGCATTCTGCTGGACGCGCCTTGCTCTGCCACTGGCGTGATTCGTCGTCATCCAGATATTAAACTGCTGCGTCGTGAATCAGATATTAATGCACTGGTGGAATTACAGGCACAAATCCTCGATGCCATCTGGCTCTTGCTTAAACCCGGCGGTATGCTGGTGTACGCCACATGTTCGGTATTACCGCAGGAAAATGCCGAGCAAATTACCGCCTTTGTCGCACGACGGGCAGATGCACAACTCAAGGCGATAAAGGAGCTGTGGGGTACGCCCTTGGCAGCGGGACAGCAAGTGCTAACGGGAAGTAGTGGCATGGACGGGTTCTATTACGCATGTTTAGAAAAAACAACATAATTTCTTGCATAACGGCAAAAACCAGGCATCGGGGTCTAGTGGCCTTGGTGCTGGTTCTTTCCGGCATGGCTTTGTCGGTAAATGCGGCGACCGCGCTGTTCACCGTGCGCGACGCTAAAACTGAATTAGTGGATGACGTTTATCGCCTGGATGCCAATCTGGATTTAAAATTGACGCCGCAGGCGCTAAAGGCATTAGACAATGGCATTGTGCTCACCATTATTCTGGATATCGAAGTTTACACGTCCAGCCGATATTTATGGGACGACGTGCTGGCCACATTGGAGCAGCGCTATGAAATTCAATATCACGCTTTAGCTGACCAGTATCTATTACATAGTCTTAATAGTGGCTCACAATTTGTTTACCCCAGTCTGGACGCTGCGCTGCTTGCTTTGGGGAAAATCCAAAAACTACCCATATTAGATGCGCACTTATTACAGGCAGACGAACATTATAAAGTACGTGTGCGTTCTCGTTTGGATTTGGGCAGCTTACCTGCACCGATGCAACTCAAGGCCTATGTTTCCAGCGAGTGGTGGCTGAGCAGTGGGTGGTATTCATGGGATTTGTGAATATTTTGTGCATGCAAAGTACGTCGGGGAATTCCCATGGGTAGGTTGCTGGTTTGGCTGCGGCGCATGTCTACCAGTGTGGTGCCAGTCATCATTATGTCAGTTTTTATGCTTGGATCGTTGTGGTTGCTGAGCACAGCCACAGAAAATTCAAATCAGTTTGGGCGCATGCATGTGGCGTTGGTGGTAGTAAATGTACTGGGCTTGATTGTGCTAGTGGGTTTGATCGGCGTCGATGCGGTACGTCTGGTTCGGCAGTATCGACGTGCCGCTACAGGCTCACGCTTGACGGCCAGGCTTGTAGGTATATTTGTAGTTATGGCCTTAGTGCCGGTGTCGATTGTTTTTTATTTCTCGCTAGGTTTTTTGCAGAAAGGCATCGATAGCTGGTTTGATGTGCGAGTGGAGCGCGCTATGGAGGATTCATTGGAGTTGAGTCGTTCTTCGCTGGATATGCGCATGCGGGATCGCCTTAAACAAACGCGCATGACTGCAGGTAAGTTGAGAGAAACAGCTAATGCCGTCGTGGTGTTTAATTTAAATGAGCTGCGTAACGAAATTGGTGCCAGTGAGCTTACCTTGTTATTTCAAAGTGGCCGGGTCATTGCTTCGTCAAGTGATGACGCAATGACCATCATTCCGCAGAAGCCCAGCAGCTACATTCTTTCGCAAGTACGTGATGAAAAAGATTACGTAGGCCTGGCACCTATCGATAATCGTGGTCTGAATATTCGTGCCGCAGTACTGATAGATACGTCGGACGTGGCAGTTGATCCGCGCATTTTATTTGCTTTGTATCCAGTTGATAAGCGGGTGAGTGTGTTGGCAGACGGCGTCCAATCCGCCATTGCAAAATACAAAGAACTGGTGTACTTGCGTGATCCACTCAAACAAAGTTTTAGTTTTACTCTGGCTTTAGTTTTATTGGTGACCCTGTTATCGGCAGTGTGGGCAGCTTTCTTTTTTGCGCAACGGCTGGTGGCACCGATACGTATTTTGGCTATTGGCACGCGTGCGGTGGCTTCTGGTAATTATCAAAAAAAATTACCAGTAACCAGGACGGATGAGTTGGGTACCTTAGTACAGTCGTTTGTGGACATGACTAACAAAGTGTCTGATGCTCAGGGTGACGCGCAGAAAAGTCAGTATCGTGCAGAGCGGGAACAGAATTACCTGCGTGCAGTGTTGGGACGGCTTTCGTCGGGTGTTATCACGCTGGATAAAAAGCAACACATCCGCGCAGTGAATACTGCTGCGAGCCACATTCTCGAATGGGACATGGATGCTGCGATGGGCAGCAGCCTAACGCAGATTGAAAATGATGTGCCTGAGCTGAAAATATTTTTTACGGCTATCGCAAAACATATTGCCGGTGATGCAAATGACTGGCGTGAAGAGATTTCGCTAAGCAGTGCAGGCCGGCATAAAACCCTAATGTGTCAAGGCGCGAGATTGCCCGGCATAAAAGATGTGCCCGCAGGTTATGTGGTCGTGTTTGATGACGTGACAGCTATGATCCAGGCGCAGCGCGATGCCGCCTGGGGCGAAGTGGCGCGACGTCTGGCGCACGAAATTAAAAACCCGCTAACCCCTATTCAGCTCTCAGCCGAGCGACTACGACACAAATACCTGGGTACCATGGCGCCGGAAGATGCCGAGGTGTTGGATCGTTCTACGCATACCATTGTGCAGCAAGTTCAATCCATGAAAGACATGGTGGAGGCTTTTTCTGAATATGCGCGAGCACCTAAATTGCAACCGTTACCACTGGTTCTGGAGTCGTTAATCAGTGAAGTGTTGGATTTGTACGCGGGTGAAAAACAAACGATGACATTGCACGTGCACAGTAATGACTCTCTGCCGATGGTGGAGGCAGATGCGGGGCGCATGCGTCAGTTACTGCATAATTTGATTCGTAACGCCATTGAGTCAATGGTGGAAACAAAACATGGCAAGATCGATATTTACGTGCAAGAAATTGACTTGGCCTCCAAGCCTTTTATTGAGATTAAGGTTGAGGATAACGGCCCAGGCATCCCAGAAGACATGGTAGAGAATTTGTTTGAGCCTTACGCAACCAGCAAACCCAAAGGTAGTGGTTTGGGTTTGGCCGTGGTCAAGCGTATTGTCGAGGAACATGACGGCGTGCTATTCGCGGAAAACAGAAAGGAGGGTGGCGCCTGCATCGTTATTCGCTTGCCGGCGTTAACCACCGATGTTGCAACAGAAGTTGGTACGCAACTGGGCGTCGACAAAAGGCAATTAAACGGCGGGTCTCGTTAATGAAACCGTATATTTTAGTAGTGGATGATGAACCGGATATTTGCGCTTCGGTCAAAGATATTTTGGAAGACGAAGGCTATGCCGTCGCCGTTGCAGAAAATGGTGAGACCGCACGTCATTTGGTGCGACAAAAAGTCCCGGATATGGTGTTGCTGGACATCTGGATGCCTGACATCGATGGCATCAGTCTGCTCAAAGAATTCTCCAGTGACATGGCTATGACGGCACCGGTGATTATGATGTCCGGTCACGGCAATGTGGAAACAGCAGTGGAGGCGACCCGTCTGGGCGCCAAAGATTTTATCGAAAAACCCCTGTCACTGGCGAAGTTGTTGCACACCGTCGAACATGCGTTAACGATGAAAAAAGATATTGTGCCGAGCAATCCGCAACACGCACCCATGCTGGCAGTACCTCCGGTGGGTAAGACGATGCAGGTTCAGTTGCTTCGTGAGCAGCTGGAGAAGCTGGCGCAACATGTGGATACCGTGTTACTAAGGGGTGAGCCCGGTAGTGGTAAAACGTTCTGTGGTAAATATATTCACGCCCGTTCTACACAGCAGCGAGGCCCATTTATCGATGTAAACACCCGGCAATTTCATGATGGTCAGGGTGACGTCTTATTGTTTGGCAAAGAGGCAGGGGGAGAGGTTAGTTTCGGCCTGCTGGAACAGGCACAGGGCGGCACCCTGTTTCTTGACGATGTTGCCGAGCTGGATGAAGACATGCAAAAAAGCCTGGTTGCCGTGCTTAGTACGGGAAACTGGGTACGTATGAATGGCAGCGAATCGCTGCATTTGAATGCGCGCATCATTACCGCCACCCGTTATGATCTGGAGCAGGAAATCCGCGCCGGACGTTTCCGCGAAGATTTGTACCATCTACTCAATGTTGTGCCCGTACATGTGCCGGCGTTGCGCGAGCATGTGGAGGACGTTACCGAGTTATTGGTGTATTACGTTAATCTGCTGGTGGATAAGGAGGCGTTGCCTTATCGCAATTTTACCGTGGCGGCACAAAATCGCTTGCGTCACTATGAATGGCCGGGCAATATCCGCGAGCTGGAAGGTTTGGTGCGACGATTACTCGTGCTGGGACTGGAAACCGACATTGAATTGGACGAAGTTGAGGCGGCGCTGGATGCAGGCGCCATCTCGTTTGGTGGCATAGATTCGCTGAATTTCGATTTGCCATTGCGCCAGGCTCGCGAGCAATTTGAAAAGGCTTACCTGGAGCATCATTTGCGGCAGGCCGGCGGCAGTGTCGGCAAGGTGGCCAAGCTGGTAGGCATGGAGCGTACCAACCTTTATCGCAAATTACGGGCGCTGGGGATTGATACGCGAAAGGTCGGACGGTAACTATTGTGGGCATCATTCGCGGTTTTTTAGGCAACATGACGTAATGGTTAGCC
>CAZXZI010000119.1:0-8476 GCA_964645165.1 uncultured Ectothiorhodospiraceae bacterium | reverse complement strand
CGTGCCGCCAGTTCTATGGTTTCGCCCGCGCCGATGAGCAGCGCCGTGCGTTTGTCGAATTCATCAAAAATCTGCTTGGACAGGCTTACCGCGGCAAAGGCGACGGACACGGCGCTGGCGCCAATGGCGGTGTCGGTGCGCACCTGTTTGGCTACGGAAAATGTGTGCTGGAATAGGCGGTCGAGCTGGCCGCCCATGGTGCCGGCATCGGTGGCAGTGGCGTAGGCATCTTTGATTTGACCAAGAATCTGCGGCTCGCCCAGCACCAGTGAGTCCAGCCCGCTGGCGACGCGCAGCATGTGGCGCACGGCCTCTTGATCCGGATGGAGGAAAATATAGGGGTCAATGTCCCGTTTTTCGAGTTTGTGATATTCTCGAAACCAATCAACAATGATAGCGTTGTTACTGTTTTCCGAGCCGGAGATAGAGCCTGAATCACAGTACAGCTCGGTGCGATTACAGGTGGAAACAATCGCCGCCTCTTGAATTCGGGCGCTGCTGACCAGATCTTTTAAGGCGTCAACCAGTTTGCCCGGGGCGAACGCTACGCGTTCCCGGATGTCTACAGGGGCAGTCTTGTGATTAATGCCAAAGGCTAATAGGGACATATGTGCCGTTTATATTGCTAGTAAAACCTCGGTCGAACGGTAAATTCTGAGCGAACTGGAGCACGAATACAAGTCATCTCGGAATTGTCAGGTTTCTTAAGGGCTTTGCGCCCTCGGCCGACAAATATGTGTAGAGAACAATGTGGGGCGCCTTTTGCGTCTAATCATCTGAATTTTTGGAGCAACCAATGGTGAAGGCAGTGCGGTTATTGAGTGTTTTGGGTGCGGTTTGGTTGACAGGCTGTGCCGTTTCTCCGGGGGTAGTGGAAGACGCGCCGGTACCTAAAACAACGACGGCCTCATTAACAGCCATGCCCGAGGGTGAGTTTTCGCCGCAGGTGATGTATCAGCTGCTAATTGCAGAGGTGGCGGGGCAGCGGGGTGAAATCGGCGTGGCTGTGGCGAATTATCTGGCGGCTGCGAAGGAATCCCGGGACGCCAACGTGGCTGAACGTGCGGCGCGTATTGCTATTTTTGCCCAGGCGTTGGATCAGGCGCTGGAAGCAGCAGAGTTGTGGGTCGGGCTGGCACCCAACGATGCTGAGGCCTATCAGGTGCTGGCGCCGTTATTGCTGACTTTCGGTCGTGCGCCAGAAACGGTGGCGCGCTACGAGCATTACATTGCCTTGTCAGCGGACAAGGTTGATCAGGGCTTCTTGCAGATTGCGGGTCAGTTGGCGCAGGCCAAAAGTGCTGTCGCCGCCCTCTCGGTGATGGATCAGTTGCTGGCAAAACAACAGAAGAATCCTTATGCGTGGCTGGCGCATGGTCAGCTAGCTCTGCGACAGGGAAAACTGGATTTGGCGATGAATTCGGTGGACAAGGCCCTGGCGCTGAAGTCGCACTGGGCACCGGCGGTAGTGATGCGCGCGCAGACGCTCAGCCTGCAAGGTAACAAGGACGAAGCGCTGGCTTACCTGGAAGCTGAACGTGAGGGCGGGTTGGAAAATGATACCTCCGTGGGTCTGAGTTATGCGCGCTTACTCACGCAAACCCAGCAGCTCACGCGTGCTCGCGATGAGTTTGAACGTCTTGCCGAGCGGGAACCACGTAATGCCGAAGTGCATTACGCAGCAGGCGTACTGGCTCTGCAGCTGAAAGACCTCGACAAAGCAGAACTCCGTCTTCAGCACGTTCTGAGTTTGGGGCAGCGCAGGCTGGAGGCTAATTATTATCTGGGTCGCGTCTTCGAGGAGAAGGGAGATCCCGAGGCTGCGTTAAAACATTATTTTGCGGTGCGCCACGGTGAATATTATCTGGGCGCGCAATCGCGAGCGGCCAACCTGTTGGCCGATCAGGGCAAGTTGACGCAAGCACTTGAGCACCTGCACTCGCTGCGCATCAGCAATGATCAGGAGCAGGTGCGGGTTTATCTGGTGGAAGGTGAGTTGCTACGCAAGGCGGGTAAATATCAGGAGGCGCTCGCGTTTTTTGCCAACAAGCTGGCGGACATGCCGAACGACACCTCGCTGCGATATGCGCGGGCGTTGATCGCCGAAAAGGCCAACAAACTGTCGCTGGCAGAAGAAGATCTGCGCGCTATTATCGTGCGTGAACCCAGCAATGCGCAGGCACTCAACGCACTGGGTTATACCTTGGCCGATCGTACGGAACGTCTGGATGAGGCGCTGGGTTACATCAAGCGAGCGCTGGCCGTTGAACCGGCAGATGCCGCGATCATCGATAGCATGGCCTGGGTGCAATATCGCATGGGCAACAATGCCAAGGCGGTTGAGTTGTTGCGTCAGGCCTTGACGCTGATCGAGGATCCGGAAATTGCGGCGCACCTGGGCGAAGTTCTGTGGAAGATGGGCAACAAAAAGGATGCCTTGGATGTGCTGGAAACCGCACTGAAGAAAAATCCCAAACATGAGGCACTGCTGGACGCCATGAAGCGTCTGGGTCTGTGACCTGGCTGCTGCGCCGACACACGGCGCGGTGGCTGCTGGCGGTTGCGGTGTCTTTATTTACCGGTTGCGCGACTCTGCCCTCTCCCTCCCCTGAAGCCCCCTCCGAACGTGCTGCCCAGCTGTGGCAGCAACACGTTCGATCTGTGCGCGCGCAAATAGATTGGGCGCTGGATGCACGCATCGTCGCCCATAGTGAAGACGACAGCTGGAGCGGAAAACTCTACTGGCAGCAGGGAAAAGACCATTACCAAGTTAGCTTTAATGCTCCCTTTGGGCAGGGTGGACTGCAATTGGACGGTGAGCCGGGGCAGGTGCAAATGCGCACCTCGGATGGACATGTTTTGGAGGCTGCGAATGCGGAGTCCCTGCTTTACCAGCAGTTAGGCTGGCAACTGCCGCTGCGCAAACTTCGTTACTGGATCCGTGGCGTACCGGCACCCACGAGTCATAATATGCCCGTGCTGGCCTTTGATGAGACCGGCCGGTTGACCCATTTGCGCCAGTCCGACTGGCGCATCGACTACCCCGCCTATCGGCAGGTGGGCGAGCTGATGCTGCCACGCAAGGTCTATCTGGAAAATACCGAACTCAGCGTGCGCTTGGTGATCGACCGCTGGCAAGGTCGCCGCAACCCGCAGCCATGACTTACAACTCTGTTCTTCATCAACCTGTCTGGCTAGCGCCGGCCAAGCTCAACCTGTTTTTGCACATTACCGGGCAACGTGCCGACGGTTTTCACGAGTTGCAAACCGTCTTTCAGTTTCTCGACGTTGCTGACGTGCTGCGCTTTGCACCGCGCGCCGACGGCATGCTGCACCGCGTCACCGAGGTGCCCGGCGTGCCCGAGGCGGACGACCTGATTATCCGTGCTGCCCGCCTGTTGCAGACGGAGACCGGCTGCACCCAGGGCGCGGACATTCACATCGAAAAAAACCTGCCTATGGGCGGCGGGCTGGGGGGCGGTAGCTCCGACGCCGCCACCACCCTGGTGGCGCTTAATAAACTGTGGCAGCTCGGCCTCGACGAAGACCGGCTCGCCGCGCTGGGTTTGCAGCTGGGTGCCGATGTGCCGGTGTTCGTGCGCGGTCGAGCCGCCTGGGCGGAAGGGGTGGGTGAAAAACTGACACCGATGACCCTGCTCGAACCCTGGTATGTGGTGCTGGTGCCCGAAGAACATGTCTGCACCGCTGAATTGTTTAGTAGCCCGCAATTGACACGGAATGCTCGACCCCTCAAAATACGCGATTCCCTCGCACGGCTTGCTGCTGATCAGGGAAAAGACGGTCATTTAGAAAGCGGTTTTAGCGGTATTCACGGCAATGCTTTTACGAATGTTTTCGAGCCCGTGGTGCGAGCGACGTACGCCGAGATTGATGCGGCGCTAATGGAGCTGCAAAAGTTTGCGTCAGCCCGATTAACCGGTACCGGCGGCTGCGTTTTCGCCGCCTTTGCCGAAGAGAGGCAAGCGCGGGAAGTGGCGGAACAACTTCAAAACCGCTGGCAGACGATAGTCGCCGCGGCTTGTAATCGTTCGCCGTTGTTTGCTTCGGCAGGACAAGTTTGATTGAGTAAAAAGAGTTTTTATTGGGGCGTCGCCAAGTGGTTAGGCACCGGGTTTTGATCTCGGCATACGTAGGTTCGAATCCTACCGCCCCAGCCAATGAAAATAGTACCTAGTAACGAGTGACTAGGGATTGAGAGGAAGCTCGGGTGTATTCGCAGGGTGGCAGGTTCAGCCCCTAGATACTCGATACTAGTCACTAAACTTTAGTTTGGAGTAAAAAGTGTCTGACGGCCAAATGATGGTGTTTACGGGTAACGCCAATCCGCAACTGGCGCAGGCCGTGGTGAGTCATCTCAATCTTTCCCTCGGCAAGGCCGTGGTGGGGGAATTTAGCGATGGTGAAACCCAGGTCGAGATTATGGAGAACGTGCGTGGTCGGGATGTGTTTGTCATCCAACCAACTTGCGCGCCCACCAATAACCACTTGATGGAATTGTTGGTGATGATCGATGCGCTACGTCGTTCGTCAACGCGACGCATTACTGCGGTGATTCCGTACTTCGGTTATTCGCGGCAAGATCGTCGGCCACGTTCGGCACGCGTGCCGCTCACTGCAAAATTAGTAGCCGACATGATTGTTACCGCCGGCGCTGATCGTGTGCTGACGGTGGATTTGCACGCTGATCAGGTGCAGGGCTTTTTCGACAATCCGGTGGATAATATTTACGCCTCGCCCATTTTGCTGGGTGACATTTGGCGCCGGGAATACCCGAAGCTGATGGTGGTGTCGCCGGACGTGGGCGGCGTGGTACGCGCCCGGGCATTGGCCAAGCGCTTGGATGATGCCGACTTGGCAATTATCGATAAACGTCGTCCCAAGCCTAACGTGGCAAAGGTGATGAATATTATCGGTGACGTGGAAGGTCGTACCTGTGTGTTGGTCGACGATTTGGTGGACACTGCAGGCACCTTGGGGCAAGCAGCGAAAGCGCTGAAAGAAAAAGGCGCCAGCAAAGTAGTGGCCTACTGCACGCACCCGGTGTTATCGGGGCCTGCCGTAGACAACATTGTTGGTTCCGAGCTGGATGAACTGGTGGTAACGGATACGATTCCGTTGAGCAAGGCTGCCGCTGCCTGCGGGCGTATTCGTCAGCTGACTATCGCTGAACTACTGGCAGAAACCATGCGTCGCGTGAGTAACGAGGAATCGGTTAGTTCGTTGTTTATGGATTAACGGTTTATAGATTAAAGCGTTGGGCTAACGAAAAAAGAATTGTTGTTAGGCTGTTTGCCATTGGCGACGGCCTAACAGGAGTACCTCACCCTGGTCGCAAGGGTGAAGTGAAAGCCAAGACCGCGAAGCAGAATGCAGCGGTCTTTTTTTGTAAAACGTGTTCACTGGTTGCCATTAGGCAATCACCAAACACAAAATAAGTTGGAGAAACATTATGTCTGTTGATTTTAATATTATTGCTGAAAGCCGTAAGGATGTGGGGAAAGGTGCGAGCCGCCGCTTACGTCATACGGGCAAAGTGCCGGGAATTATTTATGGTTCGGGTCAAGATCCAGTACCGTTCACCGTGGTGCATGACGACCTGATGCACCATCTCGATCATGAAGCCTTTTATTCTCATATCCTTACTGTCACGGTAGATGGCAAGGCGCAAAAAGCGGTGCTCAAAGACCTGCAACGTCACCCTGCCAAGCCTAGAATCCTGCACGTTGATTTTCTGCGGGTGGGCGCCAAAGACGTCATCCACATCCAAGTACCGGTGCACTTCATCAATGAAGAAAGCAGTGCTGGTGTCAAGGAAGGTGGGTTGGTATCGCACTTGATGACTACCGTTGAAATTACGTGCAAGGCCGACGATTTGCCGGAATACCTGCAAGTTGATATCGCTGATCTGGAAGTGGGTGCTTCCCTGCATCTGTCGGACATTGATCTACCCAAGGGTGTGGCAATTACTGCGCTAACCCATGGCGCAGACCACGATCTACCTGTCGTTAGCATCAACGCACCGAAGGGTGGCGGCGAAGAGGAAGAAGAAACCGCTGCGCCTGAAGCTGCTGCAGAAGAAGGTGGCGAGGCCAGCGAGTAAGTTTTTCGTTCGCTTCGAGCACAGGAAAGCCGACCTTGTCGTCGTCCGTTCAGCTCATCGTTGGCCTGGGGAATCCCGGGCCGAAGTATGAGCAAACACGACACAATGTCGGCTTTGCTTTTGTGGACAAACTGGCGCGCAGCAAGGGTGCCTCGTTCAAGCTAGAAAACAAGTTTCACGGCGACGTGTGTAAGTTGTCACTCGCCGGGAATGATATCTGGCTGCTCAAACCCAACACTTTTATGAATCTCAGTGGTAAATCCGTTGCCGCGTTGGCGCGCTTTTACAAGATTGCGCCGGAAGCCATATTGGTGGTGCACGACGAGCTGGATATTCCACCGGGTCAGTTACGACTCAAACGAGGCGGTGGTCACGGTGGCCACAATGGTTTGCGTGACACCATTGCCCAACTGGGCAGTAAAGAATTTATGCGTTTGCGCGTGGGCATTGGGCATCCGGGTGATAGCCGGGATGTGACCAATTACGTATTGGGTAAAGCCTCGCGTGATGAGAAAATCGAAATTGACGTGGCCATCGATGAGGCGCTGCGCACTTTGCCGCAGATTCTCGACGGTGAAATGCAGGCGGCGATGAATCGGTTGCATAGTAGAAAATAGTGACGAGTATCGAGGGGCGAGTTACTAGGAAAAGTCAGTGCAGTCTTTCCGTCATGCTGGCGCAGGCCGGTATCCAGAGTGATGCTGAAGACCACTGGATTCCGGCCTACGCCGGAATGGCGTTCTAAGAGGAGAATGGACGGCATTGAATCAAAAGCTAAAATTTAGCGTGTTGCTATCCCCTCCTGGCACCTCGCTCCTAGACACTAGAGACTAAAAAATCATGGGATTCAAATGCGGCATCGTCGGCCTGCCTAACGTGGGCAAATCCACCCTGTTTAACGCGTTGACCAAAGCGGGTATACAGGCGGCCAATTATCCTTTTTGCACTATCGAGCCAAATGTGGGTGTGGTGCCGGTGCCCGATCCACGTCTGGATGCGCTGGCAGAAATTGTTAATCCCGAACGTACTTTGCCCACCACCATCGAATTCGTGGACATCGCCGGACTGGTTGCTGGCGCTTCCAAAGGCGAAGGGTTGGGCAATCAGTTCCTCGCCAATATCCGCGAGACCGATGCCATTGCCCACGTCGTCCGTTGTTTTGAAGACGACGACGTGGTGCATGTGGCGGGCAAGATTGATCCGCTGGGTGACATCGAAGTTATCGATACCGAATTAGCACTGGCCGATCTCGATTCCGTGGACAAGGCCATCAACCGCGTGGGCCGCGTCGCCAACTCCGGCGATAAAGAAGCCAAAGCCAAACTCGTGCTGCTGGAAAAAATCAAAGCTGAGCTGGACGAAGGTAAACCCGTGCGCGCCATGGGGCTGGAAGAAGACGAGCAAGCCATGTTGAGTGACATGTTCCTGCTCACCAACAAACCCACCCTATACGTCGCCAACGTCGCCGAAGACGGCATGGAAAATAATCCCCTGCTGGATAAGGTGCGCGAATTTGCCGCCAAAGAAGGCGCTGGCGTGGTAGCCGTGTGTGCTTCCATCGAATCCGAATTGTCCGAACTGGACGACAACGAACGCGATGAATTCCTGCAAGAACTGGGGCTGGAAGAACCGGGGCTGAATCGCGTGATCCGCGCCGGTTACAGCCTGCTCGACCTGCACACCTACTTCACTGCCGGCGTCAAAGAAGTACGCGCCTGGACGGTGCACGTGGGCGCCACTGCGCCGCAGTCAGCCGCCGTGATACACACCGATTTCGAAAAAGGCTTCATCCGTGCCGAAGTCATTGCCTACGACGATTTCATCGCTGGCAAGGGCGAGCAGGGTGCCAAAGAGGCCGGCAAATGGCGGCTGGAAGGCAAGGACTACGTCACCCAGGATGGCGACGTAATGCACTTCCGGTTTAATGTGTGAGGACAGGGGAAAGAGAAAAGAGGCCAGGGAAAAGTAAAAGCCCAGTGCCGGATTGGCGCCCCTTGGCGGCTGGACAAGCCTGCCGGGAAAACATACAATTCCGCCTCTTCCAAATCCGGCCTGTCGGATCATTTCTAAAAATGGCTACATAGCTCAGTTGGTTAGAGCACATCACTCATAATGATGGGGTCCCTAGTTCGAATCTAGGTGTAGCCACCATTTTTTGTTTTCAAATTTCGCGGCATTTATAGATCGAATCGTAAGGTACCCCGCTTTTATTGTGATGGGATCCCAGCTGATTCGCGCCATCCCTGGCGCTCACCCTCCGGGCGCACTGCGTGCGTCTCGATTTGTTCCAGACAAATCGATCGAATCTAGGTGTAGCCACCATTTTTTACTCATTTTCGGAACGTTTTATTGCAA
>CAZXZI010000118.1:4669-8500 GCA_964645165.1 uncultured Ectothiorhodospiraceae bacterium | reverse complement strand
AACGTCGCGGTGAACTGGATTACCAGGCCGAAAGCTGGCGTGCCAGTTTATTGGTGCAGGGGTTTCAAACACTGGACGACACCCTGCCCGCCACCTCCCGCCCCTACCAACGACTACCGCAGTTGCAGTTGACCACCAACACCTGGTCGGGCCCGGTAGGAATAGTGGCGGGGCTGAATGCCGAGGCCGTGCAGTTTGATCGTGCCGCAGGCGTGGTGGGCAATCGTGTGGATGTGCAGCCTTATGTCAGTTGGCCACTGCGCGGCGCGCCGGGATTTTTAGTGCCCAAATTGACGTTTCGTCACACCCAGTACACCTTACAAAATAATGATCCCAGCACAGACGCCCGCCCCAGCCGCAGTCTGCCCCTGTTCAGTCTCGACAGCGGTCTCGTTTTTGAGCGTGATTTAAGTGCCGCGGGTCAAGCGGTACGGCAAACCCTCGAGCCTCGCCTCTACTATTTATATGTGCCGAAAAAAACGCAGGCGGATCTCATCGTCGACGAGTCCAGTGTTTCCCGCGTGTTTGATAGCAGCCTGCCGCTGTTTGGCATCGACCAACTATTCCGGGAAAACCGTTTTAATGGCGTTGATCGTGTCGGCGATGCCAACCAATTGAGCACGGCGTTGAGTACGCGCTTTTTTGATGCCCAGGGACGGGAACTGTTGAGCGCCAGTTTGGGTCGTACTCTCTACTTCCGGGATCGCGAAGTGACCCTGCCTGGCGCAGCGGTGGAAACCAAAAGTACATCCAACTGGGTGGCCGAGTTGAAAAGCCAGTGGACGCCGGAAATAACCGCCCGCAGTAGCCTGCAATGGGATGCCAAAGACAACGTGCTGGATCGCGGCACGCTGGATTGGCGTTATCAAAAAGATCAGCACCGGGTTTTGCGTCTGGCCTACCGCTTTGAGCGCGACACGCTGAAGCAAGTGGATGTGGCAGGCATCTGGCCGATAACGGCGCGTTGGCATGCCGTGGGTCGATGGCTGCGGTCGATCAAGGATCAAACCACATTGGAGACCCTCAAAGGCGTCGAATATGAAAGTTGCTGCTGGTCGGTTCGCATCGTGCAGCGCCAGTATCGCGCCGATGCCACAGTGGCTGAGTTGAGCGATTCAATCTGGTTCCAGTTGGAATTAAAAGGACTGACCAGCGTGGGTCGCAAGGTCGAGAATCTACTGGCGCATGATATCCTAGCGCCCTGAATGTGAATATTTGAAAATGTTTAATCGTAAAAAAGAGAAAACAGGCATGAAAGGCGTATTAAAAAGTTTTTATTGGCTGGCACTGGCCAGCAGTGTATTGCTAGCGACACAGGTGCAGGCAACATTGACCGTGGACAATCCCCTGGATCGCATCGTCGCCGTAGTCAACGATGAAGTCATCACCGCTCTACAATTGGATGCGGAGCTGGGGCTCATCAAAAAGCAATTACGTCAGCAAAATACCCGCCTGCCCGCTGACGCCGTGCTCAAAAAACAATTACTGGAAAGGATGATCCTGCGGCGTATTCAATTACAAATGGCGAAGCGAGGCAGCATTCGGGTGGATGACGATATGCTTAACCGCACGCTGGATAATATTGCCGCGCAAAATAGCATGAGCTTGTCGCAGTTTCGGGATACCCTGCAACGTGAAGGCATCGATTTTGAAACTTTCCGGGAAAATATGCGCGATGAAATCACCGTCAACCGCTTACAACAACGTGTAGTCCGTAATCGCATTGTGGTAACCCAACAGGAAATAGATAACTTTATTAATAATCAGAAATTACGCAGTGGCAAGGATAAGGAATATCATTTGGGGCATATCTTGGTGGCTGTGCCAGAAGCCGCCAGTGCGCAACAAATAAAAGTCGCACGGGCAAAGGCAGAAAAACTGGTGCGCGAACTACGCGCAGGTGCTGATTTTAACCAAACGGCCGTGTCTTTCTCCGATGGCCAACAAGCATTGGAAGGCGGCGATCTTGGTTGGCGTCGCGCCAATGCGTTACCCAGCCTGTTTGCCGATTGGGTGGTGAAGCAGGAAGTGAATAACGTGAGTAATGCGCTGCGCAGTCCCAGTGGGTTTCATATCATTAAAATGCTGGAGGTGCGGGACAACCAACCGCAACACGTGATCACCCAAACGCACACCCGACATATTTTGATCAAGCCATTCGATGCATCGGAAGACAGTGAAGCGCGCGCACGTTTGGAAAAAATACGTGAACGCATTGTTGCGGGCGAAGATTTTGCCGCGCTGGCCAAAGCGCATTCCGATGACCCCGGTTCTGGTGCCCAGGGAGGAGAGCTGGGCTGGGTTAGCCCCGGTGAAATGGTGCCTAATTTCGAGAAAGGCATGAATGCATTGGCCATCGGCGAGCTGAGTGAACCGGTGCGCAGTCGCTTTGGTTGGCATTTGATTCAAGTGCAGGGACGACGGGATGCCGATGTTACCAAAAAGATCCAGGAAAAAAATGCCAGAGAGGCGATTCGTGAACGTAAAACAGGTCCCGCCATGCAGGCCTGGGTTCGCCGAATTCGCGACGAGGCCTTTGTTGAAAACCGGCTTTAAGAGTCGGGTCTGTTTTATCACTCGTAAAGTGAAGCGCCCCTATGCCTGAGTTAATCCACCGTTTGGCGCTGACCGCAGGAGAACCCGCCGGTATCGGACCGGATCTTTGCGTGCAAATGGCGCAACAAGATCACGCCTATGAAATGGTGGCCATTGCCGATGCCAATTTGTTGGCCGAACGTGCGCGCCAACTCAAACTTTCTTTGGAGATTATTCCGTTTGAGGAAAATGCCGCAGGAGTAAGCAAGCCTCACAGCGCCGGACGATTACCCGTGCTGGATATTTCGCTAGCCGAGCCTGTGGTGCCCGGCCAACTCAATGTAAAAAATTCGCGTTATGTTTTACAAACATTGGACGTTGCGATCACGGGCTGCAAACAAGGTGTATTTGATGCGCTAGTGACCGGGCCGGTGCATAAAGGCATCATCAATGAAGCCGGTATCCCCTTCACCGGGCACACGGAATATCTCGCGCAACAAACCGGCGGACATCCGGTAATGATGTTGGCCACTGAAGGCCTGCGTGTTGCCCTGGTTACCACCCATCTCCCTTTGAAGGATGTACCTGCAGCCATTAGCCGGGAAACACTTTCTCAGGTCGTTGATATTGTTTTGCAGGATTTATATTTCAAGTTGGGCATTAACAATCCGCGCATCCTGGTGTGTGGGCTGAATCCCCATGCGGGTGAAGATGGGCATTTAGGTAGAGAAGAGATAGAGGTTATTACACCCGTACTGCAAGGTTTTCGTGATCGCGGCATGCAAGTGCGAGGCCCGCTATCAGCCGACACATTATTTACGCCTGACAAATTAAAACAGACCGATGCGGTGCTGGCCATGTATCACGATCAAGGTTTGCCCGTGCTCAAGCACATGGGTTTTGGTGAAGCGGTAAATATTACCTTAGGGCTACCGATAATTCGTACTTCGGTGGACCATGGGACGGCACTGGATTTGGCAGGCACCGGTCAGGCTCGGGCGGACAGTTTGTTGTACGCCATGTCAGTGGCCGATGCGATGGTGAGAAATGTGAAAATTCAACAGGCGAAATCAGTCGTATGAAGCCAGAGACGAATTCATCACCAACGCATCGCGCCCGTAAACGCTTCGGCCAGAATTTTCTTACCGACCCGTACGTCGTCGCCGGTATTGTGGCGGCAATCAGTCCACAACGTGATGATCACCTGGTAGAGATTGGCCCCGGTCTCGGCGTGTTAACTAAATCGTTATTGCCCTGTGTTACCGCGATGGATGCCGTTGAACTGGATCGGGATAT
>CAZXZI010000118.1:0-4569 GCA_964645165.1 uncultured Ectothiorhodospiraceae bacterium | reverse complement strand
AATCGTTATTGCCCTGTGTTACCGCGATGGATGCCGTTGAACTGGATCGGGATATTATTCCCAAGTTAAAAGCACACTGTCTCGCTCTTAGTGGCAGTCATGGTGACTTGCACATTCATGAAGCCGATGCTTTAAAGTTTGATTTTGCGTCCCTGGCAGAAGACCGTCGCCCGCTACGCATCGTTGGCAACCTGCCCTACAACATCTCCACGCCACTGATGTTTCATTTGTTATCGATACATGAATTGATTCAAGACATGCACTTCATGTTGCAAAAAGAAGTGGTGGATCGATTGGCCGCCACGCCTGGTGGGAAAGACTACGGTCGCTTGAGTGTGATGATGCAATATCATTGTGATGTGGAATCACTACTGGAAGTGCCGCCGGAGGCGTTTACCCCCGCACCCAAGGTGAATTCCGCCGTGGTGCGTTTGGCCCCTTACCGCGAGCCGCCAGTGAGCGTTGATGATGTTGATCAATTAGAAAAACTGGTGACACAGGCCTTTTCTCAGCGCCGCAAAACCCTGCGCAATACCCTTAAACCCATAATGAATGTGGAACAAATTGAGGCACAGGGCGTTGATCCCAAACGTCGTGCAGAAACACTGAGCCTGGCCGAGTTTGCAACACTGGCCAATGCAGTGAGCAGAACAGGCGCGGCCACCCGGGACAGCGAGGCAGACTAAACATGGGAGTTGGCATCGGAGGTGTGTTGCAACAACTCATTCTGCCACCGGGGGGATTCATCCTGCTGGCCGTGCTGGGCCTCGTACTCATGCATCGTTACCGACGATTGGGTTTTTATCTCACGGCCAGTGGCCTGGGACTATTGTATGTCGCCAGCCTGCCCGCCACCGCCTTTGTGTTGATGTACTGGCTGGAACCAGAACCAGTGTCAGCACTGAGTGAAAATCAAATGACGTACAGCTCAGCGCAATCAGGCAAGCCACCGCAGGCAATTGTTATTTTAGGCGCGGGCCGCCGCTATCACGCCCCGGAATATGCGGGTGACATTCCCAATGCCGCAGCACTGGAACGTATTCGCTACGGCGTGTGGTTGGCGCGGCGCACGCTGCTACCGGTGTTGGTTACCGGTGGATTGGGCGCTAAATATTCCCCCGCGGAAGCTGAGATCATGAAACAAGTTATTGAATCCGAATACGCCCTGCCCGTGCGCTGGATAGAAACCCAAAGCCACACCACCTATGAAAATGCTGAATTCACCGCGCCAATCTTAAAGGCCGAAGGCATTGACTCCATCTACCTCGTCACCCACGCATATCACATGAAGCGCAGCGCCGCCGTGTTTAAAAAATTCGGCTTTACCGTCTTCCCTGCACCCACCGCCTTTAACAGCAGTAGCCGGGATGCCATGGGCCTACGACATTTTTTACCCAGCGCAAAGGCATTGAATAAAACCACCAAGGCGCTGCATGAATGGGTAGGTATGCTGTGGTATGGGCTGCGTTATTGAAGGGTTCCGATCCGAATGGCACTTACTTAAAGCCGGAAACGTCCAATTTTTCAGTATATTCGTCATTCCGGCACACGGCGGAATCCAGGAAAATGGTGATAATGTTTGGTTCTGGATCCCGGCCTCGGCAATTGTTCCATGCGTTGCTCTATCTCTCGCGTTCATGCGGTCGAGCGCCGGGATGACGGTAGTATGTAGTATTAGGCTTTAAGTAAGTGCTATTCGGATCAAATCCTTTTAGCCATTCTTTTAACAAGTAACAAAATCACGCGTGATACACCCCAAAATATCCTATTTGTCTCTCCAATACTCGTGAAAAATCCAATAAGCTAAAACCAGGAACGACAAGCAGTGAACACTATCGCATTGATTCATTAAATAGTATTTTCAATGTTTGAAAATTCTTTCATGCCGCAGCGGCAAAATTGCCTGCGGGGATATCCCCCACTTTGGGTTACATTAACTGTTAGCTCAAATAAAAATGTTCTACAGAAAACTTTTAATCATATTAATTTTTACGCTAATCGCAGGATTGACAGTTAATTCTTATCCTGGTGTCACAGCTTGTATTGTCGACAGTGAAAAAGGTCAATTTTCAACCACTTAAAAGCGGCTGCTTCAAGAAGCAAGAGATAGAATTAAAAATGAATTTGGCCCATTGAAGTCAAAGCCTACAGTTGTCTTTTTTAATGAGCGGGATTATTTCTGGCCATTAACGCTTAATGAGTATGGAAGTACCAGTTTTCTTGGTTATAAAACATGCGTAATGATTGGGCCAAAAGGTCAAAATATCGACGTAACTGCGCATGAACTTATGCATGCGGAAATTGAACATAGAGTCGGTTATTGGCGAGGGTGGATTGAGTTGCCTATATGGTTTAATGAAGGGCTTGCTATGCAGGTAGATCGTAGAGAGCGGTACAATTTACCGAAAGGCACGAAAACATCCTATGTCAAGCAGTTGAATTCAGTCAGTGATTTTTCTGTGTCTGATGATAAATTGTTAACAGACCATTATGCTTCAGCAAAATCAGAAGTAGCACAATGGATATCGAAGGTAGGCACAGGCTTACTCTACGATCATCTTAATAGCATTAAAGAGGGCAGGTCTTTTGAGTCTGTCTGGCAATCTTCAAAAAGAGAGCTAACCAATCCTTCCAGTGAACCCAGTCGCTAACTCGCCTGCTCCGCTGAAGGTGACGTTATGCAAAATAATTTTAGGCGTGTAACTAGATACCTATATAAAGATTGAAAAATTATTTATGACAATTGAAGCTACAACCCTGCCTTTTGCCGAGGTGTCCTGTGTAAACTGTGAGGCCTGCTGTTGCCGTTTAGAAGTAATACTCATTACCGATACTGGAGTGCCCCATAATTTTATTGAGATAGACAAATGGGGAGGGAGGAAGATGGCGCGGCTAGAAGATGGGTGGTGTTCGGCCTTGGATCGAAACACCATGATGTGCATGATTTACGAGAAACGGCCATGGATTTGCCGCGAATTTGAGATGGGAGAATATGAGTGTATTTCCGAGCGAGCCGTCAATTTGTAAATTGCATTACAAGGCAATCATGACCGTTCGCTTTCGTTCTCTGGGACAGATCTATTTTCATAAGTGGATAGACCTGCCCCTTCTTAACACCCACCCTGCATAAGTTTTTATTTCGCGGTCATATCCGCACCGCAGCACATGGGTGATTTGATCATGCCGCAGCCCTTCGGGCACCTGGACACGGCGACGTCAGTACCGTCGTCGGTGGTGATGTGATCATGCACTAAATCGGCGCCACACTTTGCGCACTTCATGCCGGTGACGCCCATGCCACATTTTTCGCAGTGATATTCAACCATGATGCTCTCCTTTTAATTGCCTTTCTGTTGTAAATAACAATTGTAGCCAAGTGACGTAGGCCAATGTTGTTGTTCAATGTTGGGGTGAAAATCCTACCCCCATGTTCCCAGTAAAACAAACACACAAGCTATCATGATATTCGTATGATACTGCAGCCTCAGTTTTGGCTGGATTTCCAGTCGACCCGTTCCATTAAGTAGCCTAAACAATCCTGCCGGATCACGTCGGTGTCCAGGGTAAACATGGAGGGCATGACTTCGCGGGCGGTGCGGAGTTCGCCGGCTTTGATTTTGAAAAAACGTTGCGTGGCATCGTTGCCGTTTTCATCGGTGACCGTTAGCGGGATGTCGCGCTGGTCGGGAGGCACGTAGGCCAGCGGGATGCCAGTGGCCAGTTCGTGAAAATTGAGGTGGTCAAGGTCGGGCAGAAACTGGATATCGGCTGTGCGCGCTGCACTCACGTCATCGCCCTGAAAATTGATACTGACGTTTTCCGGTACGGTGACGGTAGCGACCGTGTGAAACAGATCCATATCGTGAGCGGCAATGGGGTGTGTCGGCAGTTCGGAGAGATGCAGGCAGGTGTTGATAAAATCTGCGGCGTGGGCAGCACCGTGCGGTTGGTCGGGTTTGCCGCATTCCACGGTAACGGCCGGACAAATGTCTGCAAAGGCCATTGACTGCACGCCCTTGGGCCGGATGAAATAAACCACGGTGCGGGAAAACTGCGTGGCAAGATGAAAGAAGCGTGAGTCCAGCTTGTTGATGCAACCGTAATGCGGGTTAAGCCCGGTATTGTTGTGCACGTCAATGCTGGCAAACACATCCCGTTGCTTGAGGGCGTCAACCACCTGCCGCATCATCTGGTGTTCGACGGTGTCGCCTTCACAACTGTCATCGAAACCCGCGCAGGGCCAGATGCGATTGTAATCCTGCTGACCGTCCAGATGACGTTTGCCTTCACGGGCGGCACTGACGTTGCCGAAAAAAATCGATAGCGCCCGTGGTAGTTCCTGTGTTTGATATTTTGCCAACAGGGATTGGATGGCCGTGAGCCCGGTGGTCTCGTTGCCGTGCAGCAGCACGGAAACAAACAGGGGCCGCGGTCGTCGGCCGTCCAGTTGAATCAGGGTGGGACCATTGAGAATACGATGCAGGTCGGTGGCATCGCATTCCAGTAGGCCGTCGGGGATGTGATCAAGCAGGTTGAGCATAATAAATGACGTAAATCCTATTCGGGAAT
>CAZXZI010000117.1:0-8522 GCA_964645165.1 uncultured Ectothiorhodospiraceae bacterium | reverse complement strand
TCGAATCTAGGTGTAGCCACCATTTTTTACTCATTTTCGGAACGTTTTATTGCAAAGGGCTGCGTTCAGACCAGTTTGCTTCGGGCAGGAAGTCTGCTTCATCCTGAATGGCTGCGGCCTCGGTGGTGCGCCCTAAGGCTTCTAGTACTTTGGCTTTTAGTATGAGCGCATTGCGGGATTGCGGCGAAAGCTGCAAGGCATTTTCGACAAACATCAGTGATAATTGGTCTTTGTCGGTGATGTAGCTGATTAGCGCCATGTTGTAATATGCTTTCTGGTACGTGGGTTCGATTTCAAGTGCCGACATAAAATGATCGGCCGCTTGATAATATTGATTCCGTTTGGCAAAAATTACTCCGAGATCATCGTGCGCTTCCGCATTTTTGGGATCCAGCTTTAGAGCCTGCTCAAAATCCGCTTTAGCTTTAGCTTGATTGCCGAGCCACAGATGCCGCACCCCACGCTTTGTGTGCGCGAGCGAACTCTTGGGGTTTCGTTTGATATAAATATCCAGGTCTTCAATGCCATCTTCAATCCAGCCTGCTCTTGCCAGGGCAACTCCACGCCCGAGATAGGCTTCACTGAGTGAGTCGTCGAGTTTAAGTGCTGCGGTGTAGTCTTCCACGGCGCCGCCAAAATTATGGGCAAGAAAACGTGCATCTCCTCTTTCAATGTAGGGCGCTGGGCTCCGAGGCTCGATTTTAATACGTTGATCGCGAGTGGTGAGATAGGCGTCCAGTTTTTCGGGATCGGTGATGTTGAGGTCAAATGGAGATGCCAGCAAGCTCTGTGTGCTGGTCATTAAAAATAAGAGCAGGGCTATGGATAACGGTGTTATTGGCACTTGTGTTGGGTGGTTGTGCAGCATGATTTTTGCCTCCAAAGGCAAGTGTAGACCGTAGCATTGTTGTACGCCATGAAAGGTTGCAGGGGAGATGGGGGAAGACCATATCGATTATATGTCTTATTGTGGTTGCCTGTTTTATCCATCAAATATTTCGATCAAGCGGATCGATTCTTTGCGCTTTCATGTTTTTCCTGCCTGCGGAATACTGCCCCAACGATACTTTTAGGAGTAGAAAATGAAAGGTAGGAGCAGGATATGAAAGGCGAATTCATCCGGGCGACATCAGGTTTTAGAAACTGGATTACGGCAGATGGCAGCCCTGGCCCCACGGGTGAGGGTGGGTTTAAGGCCGAGCCGGGCCGTTATCATCTTTATGTGTCTCACGCCTGTCAGTGGGCGCATCGCACGATGATTTTTCGCGCGTTGAAGGGTTTGGAGGACGCGATTACTGTATCCGTGGTGCACCCGTTAATGCCAGCGCAAAGTTGGGTGTTTGGTGAATACCCGGGGTCGACGCCAGATCAAATTAATGGCGCAATGGAAATGCGTGAAATCTACCGCATCTCCGATGCCGATTTTGATGGTTCGGTGACCGTGCCGGTGTTGTGGGATAAACAGCGCAACACCATCGTCAATAATGAATCTTCAGAAATTATTCGCATGTTGAATTCCGGCTTTAATGATTGCGGTTGCACGGGCGTGCGTGCCGAACTGGATTTTTATCCGCAGGCCTTGCGCGAAGAAATCGATGCGATTAATGATGTAGTGTACAAAAAGGTCAACAACGGTGTGTACCGTGCCGGTTTCGCCACGACGCAAAAGGCTTACGAGCGCGGATTTGATGGTTTGTTTGAAACACTGGATGAGCTGGAAAACAAACTGACATCGCAGCGTTACCTTGTGGGTGAACAAATCACCGAAGCGGACTGGCGCTTATTTACGACGCTGGTACGTTTTGATTCAGTGTACGTCGGCCATTTCAAATGTAATAAAAAACGTCTGGTGGATTACCCTAGCCTGTGGGCGTACACGCGAGAGTTGTATCAGGTGCCGGGCGTGGTGCATACGGTTAATATGGATCACATCAAGTACCATTATTACGCGAGTCATAAAACCCTCAACCCGACGGGAATTGTACCCAAGGGACCGGAGATCGATTTTATGTTGCCGCATGGGCGGCAAAAGCTGTGATATAAAATGCTGTGCAAAAAGTGAAGTACAAAAACGAAATACAAAAATAATAGAAAGGATGCCTTGATGACAAAACCAAAAATTGCTGACACTAAACCGATCGCCGTAAACCTGGAGGCCGGGGAAGAATATTACTGGTGTGCATGCGGACAGTCTCGCAATCAACCGTTTTGTGATGGCTCGCATCGTGGTACCAAATTTACCCCGGTTGCCTTTAATGTGGGGGAGGCGCAGGAGGCTTATCTATGCCAGTGCAAGCGCACCAGTACGCCGCCCTTTTGTGACGGCACCCATGTGCGAATCGATGAAGACGAAAAGGTGAATTATGCCGCCGCCGCGACGGAAACGTTATCAGCAAAAAATACCCCGGAAGAAACCACGCTGGAAATGATTCATGCCCTGGCGCGTGATGGTCTGACCAAAATCGGTCATCATGGTGAAATGGTGGCCATGGGTGTGCCACGACACACGCTACCGCAGTGGGATGATATTCAATTGTTGATGGCGCAGTTCGCCAGTAAACCATTGATGGAGGATGTGGCAGTGGGTACCGAGTTGGTGATCGGTCCGAAGGCTAAAAAACCGCTGACGTTAAAAATCCCCTTGTTTGTTTCTGACATGAGTTTCGGTGCCTTGTCCGAAGAAGCTAAAGTCGCATTAGCGACAGGTGCAGAATTGGCCGGCACCGGGATTTGTTCCGGTGAAGGCGGCATGCTGCCGGAAGAGCGAGACGCTAATTCTCGTTATTTTTATGAACTGGCCTCGGCTCAATTTGGTTACGATGAATCATTGCTGCCGGGCATTCAGGCATTTCATTTTAAAGGTGGGCAGGGTGCGAAGACCGGCACGGGTGGTCACTTGCCCGGCACCAAAGTCACTGAAAAAATTGCTCAGGTACGGGGTTTGGAAAAAGGCCAAGATGCGATTTCTCCGCCGACGTTTGCAGATTTGAACACGCCAGCAGATTTCAAACGAGTTGCAGATCGTGTGCGCGAGTTGAGCGGCGGTGTACCCATTGGGATGAAGCTGTCCGCTAACCATATCGAGAAAGATATTGATTTCGCCATTGAGGTGGGTGTGGATTACATCATCCTCGATGGGCGGGGTGGTGGTACCGGTGCCGCACCGCAAATTTTTCGGGATCATATTTCAGTGCCGACGATTCCTGCGCTTGCACGGGCACGTCACTATCTAGACAAACGTGGCCAGCAGGATATGACATTAATCATTACTGGAGGTCTTCGTACGCCGACGGATTTTATCAAAGCCCTTTGCCTGGGCGCCGATGGTGTGGCGATATCCAATTCGGCCATGCAGTCCATTGGTTGTGTGGCCGCACGTATGTGTAACACCAACAATTGTCCGGCAGGTATTGCGACGCAGAAACCGGAATTGCGCGCCAAATTGAACGTGGAAAAATCTGCTGAACAGTTAGCACGTTTCTTCGGCGCTTCCACCGAGTTGATGCAGGTCATGGCGCGCGCCTGTGGGCACGATCACTTGCAGCAATTTAATCAAAATGATTTGACCACCTGGAATCGTGACATGGCTACGCTCAGCGGAATTGAGTACGGCGGCTTTAATCCCGAGCGCTAGCGAATGCTTCGCTGAAAGTGTGTTGATTAAGCAGGGCTCTCTGTCCGATTGCCCTGCATTATTACCCTCCACATTTTTTTTCCTGCGCAATCATATCGTCCAGTGTCTTTCCCGTTTCGTGCGGGTACAGTGCTTCGTTAACATGAAGAGTTTCGATTCGATCCAGCCGAAAATTCCGAAAGCCCTGACGCATTTCACACCATGCGCCTAACGTCCACACGGTGCCCCAGAAAAATAACCCTAACGGCCAGATGGTGCGGTTTGATTGTGTGCCATCTGCGCGTGTGTAGCTGATGTCGACCTTGTTGCGATGGTCCACTGCGCGGCGCAGCTCACCCATGAAGGCGGCGGTTTTTGCGGAGATTTGCACTAGCGGAGAAAATAGCCGGGTTTGTTCCAGTTCGCCTTTGAGTGAGTCAGGCAATACGGTGTCGACTTTGCTCAATACTGATTGCGCGGCCTTGGCGAGTTCGGGGTCTGCCCAACTGTTGAGGATGCGTGCGCCGAGAGTCAGCGCGGTGATTTCGTCGCGGGTAAACATCAACGGCGGTAAATCATAACCGCGACGGATGACGTAGCCGATACCGGCTTCTCCTTCTATCGGCACGCCGGAGGTCATTAAATCCTGCACGTCCCGATAAATCGTACGTTCGGAAACTTCCAACACTTCCGATAACCAACGCGCGGTGGTGACGCGACGCGAGCGAAGAAATTGTACGATTTGGAAAAGCCGGTCAGCTCGCCGCATGAGTGTTTCTTCTCTAGTTGCATTCGCCGGAATAGGTGATCATCGACAACGCGGCACCCTGTGGATCGCAAATCACACAGAAGCGTCCGACGTTGGGAATGTCACGGGGTGCCACCATAATTTTACCACTCAATGCTTCGGCCTGTTTGGCGCTGGCATCCACATCGTCCACGGTGACGTAAGCGCCCCACATGGGCGGCATTGCGCCCGCTTCCGGTGGTATCGCCATGAGTCCGGCAGTTTCTTTGCCATTCAGTTTGGCCATGGTGTAGTCCACATCGTTACTTGGCGAGGTTTCCATTGTCCAGCCAAACAGTTCGCCGTAAAAGGTCTTGGCAGCATCCACATCGGTGGTCATCAGTTCGCTCCAGCTAAAGGCACCGTGTTGCTTTGTTGTATCTGTTGTTTTGTCGCTCATCGCGTTATCTCCTGTGGTTGTAAATAGTGTGAAGGGTTCCTTAAGGAAAGGTGACTATACTTCACCCCTCCTGACAGCATCCTGTCAGGAGTCATTTTTAATGTGTGTGCCTATCCGTTGGGTGAATCACGGATGCTATGATGTAACGATGGATGCAGTTCTTACAGACCCGGGCAATTTCAGCCATGACAGCATTGCGTTATGGCTGGCGCAACTACGTGCATCACGGTATCGCGGCACGTTGTTGATTGTGGGTGACGTCGACTGGTGCCGATCAACCGCACGGCAATTTTTGGCGAATGCAGATTTGTCGTCAGTGAGTTGGGTGTCGAATATCGAACAGCCGAGCCTGCCGGTGGTGACAGCGAAACAGGCACGGGAATTATTGGGGCAGGAACGCGACGCGATTGTATTTGATGCGCACGCCGGTTTTGATGCAGATGCCTTTGGCGCGGTGAGCGGTACGATTGTGGGTGGCGGTGTGCTGTTGCTGTTGTGTCCGCCACTAACGCAATGGGAAACGTTTGCTGACCCGGCGGCAGAACGCATTGCGGTGTGGCCACATTCATTTGCGGAGGTTGGTGGTCGTTTTTTGCGACGTATGGTACGCATTATTTCGGAAGCACCCGCGGTAACTTTGATCGAACAGCATGCAGCGTTGCCCATTTTACCTGTGCCGCCTGAGTCACAAATATCGACGGAAGAAACTCAGGGTATTTTCCGCACGGAAGATCAGCGTGTCGCGGTTGCTGCGATTGAACAAGTGATGAATGGACCAGCGCATTGTCCGTTAGTGTTGGTGGCTGACCGTGGTCGTGGCAAAACAGCAGCGTTGGGCATTGCAGCGGCGCGGTTGCTGGAAACAGTGAGTTTAAATATTGTGGTGACGGCACCACGTCCGGCGGCTGTGCAGCCGTTATTTGAGCGGGCGCAAAAATATTTGCCGGATGCCACTGTTAACTATCATTGTCTACTGTGGAAGGATGCCAGCATTCAGTTTGTCGCGCCTGATCTGTTATGTTCATCGGATGTGTCGGCAGACCTGTTGCTGGTGGATGAGGCTGCGGCAATTCCGGCATCGCTGTTGCAACAATTTTTGGCGCGTTTTCCACGCGTGGTTTTTTCAAGCACTACTCATGGTTATGAAGGAACCGGTCGGGGTTTTGCTGTGCGCTTCAAACAAACGCTTGATATACAAACGCCGGGCTGGTCTGAAATAAAATTGCAGGAACCGATTCGCTGGGCACAAGATGATCCGTTGGAACGTTTGGTATTTGATACCTTGTTGTTGGACGCAACCAGTGCGACTGATGAATCCGTCGCTGCGGCCACGCTGAAAAATGTCAGTATCGAAAAAATCAGTCGTGATGAATTAACTGATAATGAACTCTTGTTGTCACAAATATTTGGTTTATTAGTAGTAGCGCACTACCGCACAACTCCCAATGATTTGCGTAATCTGCTGGATGGGCCGGGGTTATCGGTGTACGTCAGCCGTTATCGGGGACAGGTCGTGGCTACCGCGCTAGTGGCTGCCGAAGGTGGCTTTGATGCAAAAACCATCGAATCAATTTATGTCGGTGAACGACGACCACGGGGTCATTTGTTACCACAGTCGCTGGTCGCTCATGCAGGTTTGAAGACGGCGGGGAGTTTGCGCTGTGCGCGGGTGATGCGCATTGCCGTGCATCCGGCGGTGCAACGCAAGGGGCTTGGCCGACAAATGTTGCGGCACATAAAAGACGACGTGGTAAAACAATGCGTCGACTTATTGGGCAGTAGTTTTGGTGCGACCGAATCTCTGCTGCATTTTTGGCAACAGGAAAATCTTCACCCCGTGCGTTTAGGCTTTCGACGGGGTCATGCCAGCGGGGAATACTCGGTGTTGATGCTGGCGGCGATGTCGGCAGCAGGTGCGCAGGTTTATGCGGCTGCGCGTAGACGGTTTAATCGTGACCTGCCGCAGTGGTTGGCGGACCCTTTGCAGGCATTAAATGCAGAAGTGGCAATATGCCTGCTGCAAGACAGTGAAAATGATGCTGAGCGGGGTTTGCCAGAAACGCATAACCGGGACATGTTGATCAGTTTTGCAAAGGGCGAACGGACTTACGAAGATGCGCTGGGCCCCCTCTGGCGCTTGTTGATGATGGTCGAGGAACAGCCGCCGGACTTAGCCGAAAATCTTGCGCAAGATGTGCTGCGGGCGAAGGTGCTGCAGAGGCAAACATGGGCAGTAGTGGCAGATCAATTCAAGCTGACAGGCAAGGCTGACGTGCTGGTGCGATTACGTGAGGGCGTGGCGCAATGGTTGGCGCTTGTAAAAACTCCCGCATAATTTTTGCCGATATTATTTGGGCAATATTGACCAAAAATTGTTTTGCCTCATGTTTTGCCAAACAGTGACGCCGGGTTTACAGTTAAGCTTATATCGATAGCGTAACGGAGTACGTTAAGTCGTGATCAACGGATTCATTAAATACAAACGATAAAAGGAGATTATCATGCTGCAACCAAAACTTTCTTCAGTAGCACAAGAACTCAATCAACTTAAAACCAACGGCACCCTGTCGGTATTGAATGCCAGTCAGCTTGGTACGCGCCTGCAAAGTCTGTCTGTGCCCGCAAAAGCGGATGCGGTGTTTGAAGGTGGAGGCGTCAAGGGCATTGCTCTGGCAGGTTCCATTGCCGTTGCTGAAAGTCTGGGTGTGCAGTGGCAACGTGTGGCTGGCACCAGCGCTGGGGCGATTACCGCCTGTTTGTTAGCCGCGGGTTATACCGGTGAGGAATTGATTCCCATCCTTGCGGAGGAAATGGAATTTGACAAATTTATGGATGAAGGTTTTGTCGACAAAATTCCACTCATCGGCAAGTTCGCATCGGCTCTTTTTGAGAAAGGTATTTATGAGGGTGATTACTTTGAAGACTGGATGGAAGAGAAACTCAAAGCGAAAGGCGTGGAAAGTTTTTCCTCCTTTATGGATGAAAAGGGTGAGTCACGTTTGAAACTCATTGCCTCGGATGTGACGCGGCGAGAGATGATTATTATCCCCGACGACTTGCCCAAGTACGGCATTGATCCCGCCGAATTTTCCGTGGCGCGCGCCGCACGCATGAGCATGAGTATTCCGTATTTCTTTGAGCCGGTGGAGCTGAGTGTGTTGACGCCCTATGTTGACGGTAACAAACGTAATCGCCGCAAATGCTTTATTGTCGATGGTGGCCTGTTGTCGAATTTCCCGGTGTGGTTGTTTGATGCCGAAGAAGGCACTGCGCCGCAATGGCCTACCTACGGGTTCAAATTGTTAGAGCCGGACTCTGACAAGCCTTCACCGAGCAAGTGGCCACATCAATTTATTATGTCGCTGGTCACTACCATGATGGATGCACATGACAAGGCGTATATTGACCAGGCCAACTACCAGCGAACCATCGGTATTCCTACCATGGGCATCCAGACCACACAATTTGATTTGAGTCATGAGGATAAAAATCTGTTGCTGCGTTCCGGGCAGGAAGCAGCCATTCAGTTTTTTGAACAGTGGGACTTTGCCGCACACAATAGTGAATTTCGCCACGCAGGCACGGCAGGGTAATCGTTATGGTCACGTTGGAAGAAGCACCGCCCGGGCGTGAAACCCCCATGCCTGTTGCGGCTAAACATTTTGTCACGGGCAACCCAATGGAAGAACCATTCACACAGGGCTTACAACTGGCAATGTTTG
>CAZXZI010000116.1:0-8640 GCA_964645165.1 uncultured Ectothiorhodospiraceae bacterium | reverse complement strand
TTGCGGCTATCGGTCACAACGATGTGATAGAAAGGGCGTTTTTTAGCGCCGCCACGTGACATACGAATGGTTACCATGTGTATTAATCCTTCAGCGATCAGTAATTTGTTTGCTTCAATCCGGCAGACACCACGTCAACCAGCTCGAAAGAGCCGCGCATTCTACGCCAATTCAGGCAAAAAGGAAATGGCGCGATGCGAGGTAGATGCTAAGGATTACCCTGCACCGCAACCCAAAAAGGAAACTCGGCAACATTAAACCGCTTGGCGATTTTCAGGGTCTTGGTATCGATCACCACAAACTGGTTTTCCGAGGTGAGCACCACGTACAACCAGCGTCCATCCTTGCTCACGCGCACGCCATGCGGGCCGTAACCCACTTTGATGGTTTTCACCAGCTCCAGACTCTGCGCATCGATCACGCTGACGGTGTTATCGGCAATCGCACCGGTGTAGATGTATTTACCGCCCGGAGCGATGTCGATGCCGGCGTGACCGTTGCCCACAGTAATGACCTTTAGCACTTTTTTCGTTTTGAGATCCAGTACACCCACTAAATGGCTAAGATCACGAATGTAAACAGTGTTGCCGTCGTCGGATAAATCCAGATTATGCGGATTGGGAATACCCGGCGTTAAAATCACTGAGTATTGGTGCGATTGCGTATCGATCACACCCAAACCCGCGCCACCCTGCAAGGTCACATAGGCCTTTGCGCCATCGGGACTAAAGCGCACATTGTGTGGCGTATCGTCCACGGGAATCGTTACCAGCACTTTGTAACTGTCCAGACTCACCACACTGATGGTCGCCGCGCCTTCATTGGCAACATAAACTTCTTTGCCGTTGGGCGATACTTTTAAGCCCTTGGAGGCCTTACCTACTTTTACCTTCGCCAATCGTTTGTGCGAGGCCGTATCAAACACATAAATGCTTTGCATCTTCGGGCTGCTCACCACCAGACGTTTGCCATCCGGGGTGATGGAGTTGTAAAGCATCACCGGATCACCCTTCCAGACTTTTTGCCCGGCGTATTCTGCGATTTCACCGGAGTCTTTCAGTGTGATAAAAATATCGTCGGGGAATAGGTCACTGGCATGCGCATTCAGACTTGTGGCCAATAACATGCTCGCCAACACCATTGTTTTGGAAAATCCTTTTTCAAATATGCCCATAAAATTTTTCATCGTATTTTCTCCTATTAATCAATATCAGTAGCAATCTGTTAACACTTGCCGTCATTCCGACGAATGCCGGATATAAATCTAACGAAGCAAGAGTGATTAGGCGTAAAACATTTTTTGAATAAGCGCTTTAACATTTTGAGAGTTCATATCGGCAGTACGCATCACCAACACAGACAAGCCATCATGTGGATGAATCACCTGCCACTGCATGGTGTTGAGCTCACCCTGCTGCGCACGCCACGCGGGAATATCAAAATTGCCATCGCGAATGAATACATTCACCTCGCCACGAAGCGCACCGGCAATGCGCAAATGCGTGGTCTGTGTTTTGTTCAAGGTGCAGTGCTTGGCCATCTTCACTGTCATACTGGGTAACGGCGACTGAATGCCCCGTGATTGCAACTGCACGCGCATGGCGTCATCAAAACGATAGCTTGCCTGATCGTTGCTTGCAGCATCGCTGGCAATATCCTGCATCGCCAGCGTGACGATAGCGGGCGTACCTTGTTGAGTAACAAAAACAAAAGTCATTAACGCCAAAAACACACTGGCCGCCGCACCCATCAGCACGCGTGACGCTCCTGTCCGGCGGCCTGTTTTTTCTTTAAGCTGCGCGCACCAGTTATTCCGCAGTTGTTCTTCCAACCCAGTCGGCACTTCCGGTTGTTTCAGTGATCGTTTAAATTGTTCATCGCTCATCGGCATGTTTCTCACCTCTAACATCATTTAGCTGCACAACATTGCCATCACCCGCGGCAGCCTCTAATTCCGCCAGCACTTCGCGCGCCCGTGACAGGCGACTCATCACCGTACCTTTGGGTACCTGCAACTGCTCGCTGATTTCCTCGTAACTAAAACCCTGCAAATAATGCAACAACACCACATCACGATGGTTGGCCGACAGATTTTCCAGCGCGCGATAAATCAACAACAAACGCTGCGGCTCATCGTCTGTTTGGCCTTCCACCAATTCACTCAACTGGCTCATCGTCTCGCTGTGGCGATACTGGTAGCGCTGCTCCCGGTAAATAGCCCGGCGCAAAATGGTCAGCAGCCAGGGCAAGGCTTTGTCCGATTCTTTCAAACTGTCCATCGCCACCCAGGCCTGAAAAAAGGCCTCCTGCACCATTTCCGCCGCCACATCCCGGTTACCCGTCATCCACAGGGCATGGCGATATAGCGCCGCGTGATGGGCGTTGATCCATTCATCGAACTGCGCCTTCAATGCGGCTTTACGAAAAAATTTCATTGCTGCCTTTTCTTAGTCCTGTCGAGACTGAAAGCTGAACGACTGCGTCGCCCAGCCTAATAATGGCTTCTTGAAATAATAGTGTGGAAATGTGCGGAAATTATTCCCTGGATCGGGAAATAAATTTTCCGTGCGAAATTAGAAACTGCTACAGACTTACTGAATCGCGGCATTTTGCGCTAAGCAACCGCAAATAAAACGATGACCAAACGCAGGAAGAAACACCGTGGAGATTAAAGATAGTTTTTACTCGCTACTCGATACTCGATACTCGATACTGATTAAAAAGGCATCCCAGGCGGCATGCGCCCTTTCATTCCGCGCATCATTTTCGCCATGCCGCCACCCTTCATCTTTTTCATCATTTTCTGCATTTGGGTGCGTCACCTAACAGGCCGGCCTCTCCCCCGATTTACCGCCCTAACGCCCATTCGCTTTTCAACATCTTCAACAAACCGCTCATTCCCCGTTAACCGATTTCTTTGCAGGGCTTCGCGCAATAATTTTATTTCCCTAGCGGAAGTACCAATTTTGACAAACTCCGTATACCGCTCTCGACAAATATTTTCACTCTCACCTAATGACAAATACGTTAAATCCAAATCAAGCTATTTTTTATTTGTTAGCCCCATTCTTTCCCGATAACTAGACCAGCGATACTGCCTTGGCCCTGCTACCATGCTGGCCCGCACCGGATTCATCTCAACATAACGCAGGCAGGGCAACATATATTCGTCTCTCTGTATTGGGCTTGCCTTAAAACGGCCATCCCACAATGAACCCGTTCTCTTTTCTAACTTATTAACCAATGCCGACTGCCTTCCCGCCAACCGCTTCATCAACTCCGACAAAGTCGTCGCATCATCCCCCGGCTCCACAATCAAATGCACATGGTTCGTCATCAAACACCAGGCATAAACCTTAATACCCAGCTTTACTTTCCACTCGAACAAATTCTCCAAGTAAAACTGATAATCCTCATCCGCCACAAACACCGTATTGCGGTTATGCCCTCTTTGCACAATATGGTGCGGGCAATTGGGCACCAATAGTCTTGCCTTCCGTGGCATCGTTTTTCCTTTTCTTGCCGGGGACTCATGGGGACTGTCCTTCGGACTGTCCCCCCTCCCTTTTCTCTTCTGGGGACAGTCCAAAGGACAGTCCCCGCTGCCTCGCACGAAATTTAGCAAGGGGACAGTCCCCAAAATTTCGGGCCAGCGCCCTAGAACGGCATCCCCGGCGGCATGCGACCTTTCATTCCACGCATCATCTTCGCCATGCCGCCACCCTTCATCTTTTTCATCATCTTCTGCATTTGGGTGAATTGCTTGAGCAGGCGGTTGACGTCCTGCACCTGCACGCCGGAACCGGCGGCGATGCGGCGTTTGCGGGAGCCTTTGATGATGGCGGGGAACTGGCGTTCTTTCATGGTCATGGAGCTGATGATGGCTTCCAGTCGTTTGAACTGTTTTTCGTCGACGTTTTTCGCCGCGGCGCCCATTTGGCCCATGCCGGGCATTTTATCCATCAGCGAGGCGATGCCGCCCATGTTTTGCATTTGTTGCAGCTGGCCGCGAAAGTCTTCCAAATCAAACCCCTTGCCCTTGGCGACTTTTTTGGCGAGCTTTTCCGCCTCTTTGTGATCGACCTTGTGCTGGGCTTCTTCGATGAGCGACATGACGTCGCCCATGCCGAGGATGCGCGAGGCCATGCGATCCGGGTGGAAGGCCTCCAGTGCGGTGGTCTTTTCGCCCACGCCAAGGAATTTGATGGGCTTGCCGGTGATCTGGCGAATGGACAATGCCGCACCGCCGCGGGCATCACCGTCGGTCTTGGTGAGGATCACGCCGGTGAGCGGCAGGGCCTCGTTAAAGGCCTTGGCGGTATTGGCGGCATCCTGGCCGGTCATGGAATCGACCACGAACAGGGTTTCCACCGGGTCGATACCGGCGTGCAGGGCCTTTATCTCGGCCATCATTTCATCGTCGATGGCCAGCCGTCCGGCGGTATCGATAATCACCACGTCCATGGCCTGTTTGCGGGCCTGGTCCAGCGCATTGCGGGCGATGTCCAGCGGCTTTTGCGACGGGTCGCTGGGGAAGAATTCCGCGCCTACTTCCCCTGCCAGGGTTTTCAGCTGCTCGATGGCAGCGGGACGATACACGTCGGCACTGGCCACCATCACGGATTTTTTCTTGCGCTCTTTGAGCCAGCGCGACAGCTTGGCCACACTCGTCGTTTTACCCGAACCCTGCAGGCCAGCCATCAAAATCACCGCCGGCGGGCGGGTGCTGAGGTCCAGCTCTTCGTTGGCCTCACCCATCACTTTGACCAGTTCGTTGTTGACGATCTTGATCAGCGCCTGCCCGGGGGTGAGGCTTTGCATCACGCCTTCGCCCAACGCGCGCTCTTTTACGTGGTCGACAAATTCGCGCACTACCGGTAACGCCACGTCGGCTTCGAGCAGCGCCATGCGCACTTCACGCAGCGTGTCTTTGATGTTGGCTTCGGTAAGTCGTGCCTGACCACGCAGGGTTTTAAGGGTGGTGCCGAGGCGTTCGCTGAGACTGTCAAACATATATGTGTTCCATTTTCTGATTTATTCCATCAAGCCGTTAGCGCAACCTAATGAAGATAGTAATAGCACACGTCATTCCGGCGCAGGTCGGAATCCAGAGGTTGTAATCCCTAGACTCCGCCCCATGTAGGAGTGACGGATATTTGAAAACGCACCTAGCAACTCGTCACTAGCGACTCGTTACTGGTTTTGACGGGATTATAACGTGAAAATCAATCCGGTTTCTGCGGCAGTGATCTTGCGATCGGTGATGGCCTGGTGGCACTCGCCCATGATCACAGACTCGTGGCCGGGTTTGTTGTGCGTAATAAATATATCAGGCTGATGTTTGAGCTTTTTCAGATCTTCGGCCAGTAACTCAGCAGTGTAATGCCCGGAGCGTTTGCTGAGGTCGATATCCGCGTTGGCAAAGGCGGCCTCTACCAGCAACAGATCCAATCGGTCGTGGCCGTTGAGCACATTCCAGAAATTGTCATTGGTCGTGGTGTCGCCGCTGAAAGCAAACGCACCCGTCTCACAGGACACGCGGTAACCCACGCCGGGCACGATGTGATTGACACCAATCATTTTCAGAGTACGCCCTTCTTTCAAATCAAAAACATCACCCGGCAACAGGGTTTGATACTGCATCACCGGTGCGTCTTCCGTGGGCAATTTGGCGAAATCAGGCCAGATGGTCCAGTTGAAAACGTGAGTCTGCAAGGCTTCCAGCGTCACCGGTTGACCGTGCACCACCAGTGGCTCGCGGATACTGGGGAAGATACTGTCCACCAACAAAGGTAAAAAGGAGAAGTGGTCGAGGTGTGAATGGGTAAGAAAAACGCGACGAATTTTGCGCATTTCATCCAGCGTCAGCTCACCCACACCACTGCCGGCGTCGATGAGAATATCGTCATCGATGAGCAACGAGGTGGTTTTCAGCTCATTTCCCACACCGCCACTGCACCCCAGCACGCGCAATTTCATATATCACCCAATAGATCGTCTAAAGGATCCATGGCTCGTTGAGGAAAAGGGGAAGTTACATTTTCCCTTGAATTTACATGATGATAGCGCAATGTGCCAGCCTTAGTCTCTCGTTCAAAGCGCCCTCTGTGGGCAGCTTTATCGTTTTGCCTAACCGCAAACAGTCCAATGCAGTGATTAGCGGCAAGCGACTACTGAATATTTAGCCCGATCATCGACTTAAAGACTGTGACAGGTCACAATATTATGAAAATATTGACAAACGGTACCCTGAACCGACCTAATACACGCACAAGGCGACGTTTTGCCCTCTGCCATAAAAACCACAAAGACACATGATGCAAACACTAACCGGCCTTATCGCCCTCGTACTTTATTCTGTTTCTGGCCTGCTACTGGCGCGGCGTCTGTTTCAGGATCGCACCAAACCAGAAAAAACTGGCGGACTCAGCAAGCGACAAATCATCGCCATCGGACTGACCGCCGTGGCATTTCACACCATTACGCTATACCACACACTCTTTGTTGCAGGTGGACTGAATCTCAGTTTCTTCAACGCCCTGTCGCTGATTACTTGGCTCATTGCCTTGTTGGTACTGTTGGCGGCACTCTCCAACCCGGTGGAAAGTCTGGGTGTGTTTTTGTTGCCGCTGGCGAGTATCGCTATTTCCCTGGAAATGATATTCCCGAGCACGCACACGGTGCCTGGTGTACAAGCGCTGGAACTCAAACTGCACATTATGATGTCTGTACTCGCATACAGCCTGTTAAGCATCGCCGCCGTGCAAGCGATACTGCTGGCTGTGCAGGACAAACACCTGCGCAACAAACGTCCCGGTGGATTCATCCGTGCTCTGCCAGCCATGCAAACCATGGAAACCTTGCTGTTCCAGTTAATCGGATTAGGACTGGCGGTACTGACCCTGTCACTCATCAGCGGCGTCGCCTACCTCGATGACATGTTTGCCCAGCATCTGGTGCACAAAACTATTTTATCGATGACGGCCTGGGTGGTCTTCGCGGTGCTGCTATGGGGCCGTTGGAAATTCGGCTGGCGCGGACGCGTCGCTATTCGTTGGACACTGAGCGGATTTTTCGTTTTATTGCTCGCTTACGTCGGCAGCAAATGGGTCGTAGAAATCATGTTGGGACGCTAAACCCCATCACATTTCCGCCGATATTCATTTAAATTTCGCCACAACAACTATTTGTAAACCTTGACACATCGGCTGCTTGGCCCTAAATATTCCCTTAATTCATAGCAAACGAGGCAAAACGCTTCTTGGACGATATTCCCATATCCGCCTTAATCGGCGCACTCATTTTTCTTATTATTCTTTCCGCCTTTTTTTCCGGATCTGAAACGGGATTGGTTAGCCTGAACCGCTATCGACTGCGGCATTTGGCAAAAACCAAACACCGCGGTGCTACTCGCGCGGCAAAATTGCTCGAACGGCCTGACCGGCTAATTGGGCTGATTTTATTGGGCAACAATTTTGTTAACATCCTGGCTTCCTCCATTGCGACGATCCTTGCCCTGAGGCTATACGGTGAATCGAGCATCACCGCAGCAGCGCTCATACTGACCTTTGTGATTCTCATCTTTTCCGAAGTCACACCCAAAACACTGGCGGTGTTACACCCGGAGCGCTTTGCTTTCCCCGCCACGTTCATTCTTTCGCCGTTGTTAAAGATACTTTATCCACTGGTGTGGCTGGTCAATATCGCAGCCAATGGTTTGTTACGCATAGGTGGCATCAATACCAACAAAGCAACCAGCCAAGCATTGAGCAGTGAAGAACTACGCATGGTAGTCACCGAAGCCGGCGCGATGATTCCTCGTCGACATCAAATGATGCTAACCAATATTTTGGATCTGGAAAAAGTAACCGTGGATGACATCATGATCCCCCGCAATGAATTAGTGGGCATCGACATGAGTGATGATTGGGATGATATTCTTAAACAGCTCACCAACAGTCAGCACACTCGCATGCCGGTGTTTGAAAGTGACATTAACAATGTGCTGGGGATGATTCATGTCCGCAATACACTGCAATTATTAACCCAAAAAGAAACCAGCAAAGAAGACCTGACGCGCTGGGTACGCAGCGCCTATTTTGTGCCCGAAGGCACACCGCTCAACAAACAATTATTACACTTTCAACGGGAAAAGCGTCGCAGCGGCCTGGTGGTAGACGAGTACGGCGACGTGCAGGGTTTGGTGACGCTGGAAGATATCCTCGAAGAAATAGTTGGCGAATTCACTACCGACCCTGCAACACACATCAAGGAAGTGCATCGTCAAAACGATGGGACATTTTTGGTGGATGGTAGCGCGACAATTCGCGAACTCAATCGTATTATGCAATGGGATCTACCCACCAGCGGCCCTAAAACCTTCAGCGGTCTTATCACAGAACACATGGAAACCATCCCGAAACCCGGTACCAGCTTGATGTTGGCAGGTTACCCGGTGGAGATTGTGCAAACCAAAGACAACATGGTGAAAACAGCACAGATCAATCCCGGATTTCGTCGCCCGGAAAATGAAGATGCAACAGACCAATCGGCTGCATAAAACCAAGCCACAGCGGCTTTCAGCAGAGCCTGTAAATAATTCTGTGTAACTGCCCGTTTTAAAACTGTACCGGCATTCTG
>CAZXZI010000115.1:0-8698 GCA_964645165.1 uncultured Ectothiorhodospiraceae bacterium | reverse complement strand
TTTTATTGTGGCAATGTTTAATATACTTATTGTCATTATGTTAGGCGGTATAAGCACGATTAGTATCGCCCTGATAAAATATCTTAGCTCTTTAAAAACGGATTCGATAATAGCGATGCGGCAGATTAATTGTAATCGTCAAGCCTTGTATTCAGCTTTGTTCGCAAAAGTAGAAGGAAGGTACCCACATTACGCCGAGCTTGGTGTGAACGACGATGGCAGATACAATTTAATGTACGGTAGACACAGAAAGTTTCCAATCGACAATATGGATTTTAGAAATAGTTATTCAGACCCATGTAATTACTGGATGTTTTCTGTGCTGAAGTGGATATTAAAAACAGGCCATTTTCTGTATGTATTCAGACCAATAATAAATCGCTTACCGATGTCGAAGATGATTATGAAAAATAAAGTGCCGCGTGTATTTCATTTGTCTTCAGATTTTTTCTCGATGTTATCAATAGCATTCCTTACATTGTTGCTGATGCCTCTACCACTGGTAGGTAATTTGTTGTTGGCAAATTTACCTGTAGGGGAAGAAAGTCAAGTTGTTTGGTCGTTAGGGTCTTGGATGACGCTGAATGAGCTAGAAGTTAGTTGGTTGACTGGCCTGGGGATAACGCTTGTCACAATGTATATTTATTTGGGGTTTGTTGTTTCAACATTTAAAAATACATACCAAATTATCGATACTGCCTTATCATCAGATAAGGAGTACTGATAAATTAAAGGCATTGTTGATGAGCCCCCATTAACTGATGTTAATTAGAGCAACAAATCTTCTTTAATCGGATGATAAATGCCGGTGGCTTCAATAAGCGAATTGGCTGTGAGTGCCGGCACACCATAAACATCGGTGGCGACAGCGTAAACTTTGTTGATTTTTTCCAGCAACAGATCAAAGTCGCCATCACCGGATAGTAATACCACGGTATCGACGTCTTTTGCGGCTTCCAGAACATCGATGGTGATGCCTACGTCCCAATCCCCTTTGGCAGAACCATCACTGCGCTGAATGTAGGGTTTGAGTTTTACAGTAAAGCCAATGTGTTTCAGGGCGTCTTGGAATTTGATTTGTTTGTCGTCATTACGATGAGTCGCATACGCGGTTGCCGAGGTAATTTCACCCTGAGAACAGATTTGTTGCCAAAGTTTCCGGTAATTAAATTGACGGCCATAGGCTTGGCGAGTGGTGTAATAAATGTTTTGAACATCCACAAAGAGCGCAATTTTCTTTACACCGGGTTTCACGATAGTGATTATATTATTATGCATAATGGTTTTCATAATAGTGCTTATGTAAGATAATGAATTTTCTGGCCTTAATGCGCTCGAGTACATATTCAGTGCTATACGACATAAATAAACTCAAAAGCATCGTCATTTCTGCTGCGAGGGCAGAGCTTTTGACTCGCTTTACCAATGTTGAACGTCAAGAGAAAGCCGATGGTAGCATCCTTACGGAAGCGGATCTCGCGGCTCAGCAGTCTATTGCTGAGCAGCTCCAGCAGCTTTGGCCCGAGACGGTTTTCCTGGGTGAAGAAATGACGGCGGGACAACAAACGGAACTGATGAAATCGGATCAACCTATCTGGTGTCTGGATCCTCTTGATGGCACGAGTAACTTTGCGGCGGGCATTCCCTATTTTTGTGTATCGTTGGCATTGATTCAGGATGGCCAGGTAACTCTTGGCATTGTGTATGACCTCATAAGAGATGAATGTTTTGCCGCTAATCATGATCAGGGCGCTACGTCAAACAGTACGCCGCTTGTTGCTATGAATACGGGTTTAAGTCTGAAACAAGCTACGGCGATTATTGACTTCAAACGCTTGACGCCGGACTTAGCCACCAGAATCGTCAGCGAGGCCCCCTACGCCTCACAACGCAGTTTTGGCTCCGTCGCCCTTGACTGGTGTTGGCTTGCTATGGGGCGTAGTTATATTTATCTGCACGGTCGTTCAAATATCTGGGATTATACGGCGGGACACTTTATCTTCAATAATGCAGGAGGACATTCCTGTACGTTAGAAGGTGAATCTATTTTCAAAAATGAGCTCACGCCTCGTTCATCTGTTGGTGCGGTCGATGAGGGTTTGTTTAAAGAATGGACTAATTGGCTTGGAATTAATATTTAGAATTAACTGGCTAAACGCTTTATTGCTACCTTGGTTGTTAATGCATGTCAGATACTGAGTCAGAATTTCGTACAAAGTTTGATAATGCGATATGGAGAGTGGTGTCTCGTATTAAGAGTGGTCGGGTAATGAGCTATGGACAGGTTGCGCGGACAGCTGGGTTTCCTCGTCATTCAAGAATGGTGAGCAAAGCCATGAGTCGGTCGGCGGAACCACTACCTTGGTATCGTGTAATAAAGTCCGACAATACGCTCGCGTTTGACGTTGGTGGTGATGCCTACAAAAAGCAACGGTCTTTGTTAGAAAAAGAGGGTGTGCGCTTCGTTGGTAAAAAAGTCGTACCCGTTGAATCTGATGATAGTATTGACTTGGACGAACTACTTTGGGGGCAGACAGAATAAGCCCATAAATGGGATAATAACCTCCGGCGCATGTGATGCCAGAAATAAACACAACCCGGGTGACCTGATGACTAACAACGATGTTTTACGCCGTATTCGATATACGTTCGATTATAGTGAGCACCAAATGGTGGCGATCTTTGCGTTAGCCGAGGTCGAGGTGAAGCCAGCGCAAATTACCCACTGGTTAAAAAAAGATGACGATCCTGATTACCAAAATTGCAGTGATGCGATGCTGGCCGCTTTTCTTAATGGCCTGATCAACGAAAAACGCGGTAAAAAAGAAGGCGAACAACCCAAGCCAGAAAAACGCATTAGTAATAATCTCATTTTTATGAAGCTGAAAATTGCCTTAAACCTGCAAGCCGATGATGTATTGCAAATTATGGGATTGAGTGGCCTGCCCATCAGCAAGCATGAACTCAGCGCTTTCTTTCGTCGGCCGGACCACAAGCATTATCGCGCATGCAAAGATCAAATTTTGCGAAATTTTCTGGCAGGTATGCAGATCAAATACCGAGATAGTCCTGAGCTAAAGCCAAAGCCGGAAGCAGCGGTTAGGCCTGCAAACTCATCACCTTATCGTTCGAAACCAAAATAGGGTAAGACTAAATATTAAACTCGGCAACAGCGGGTGCGTGGTCGGAAGGCCGCTCCAGTTTGCGCGGTTCCTTGTCCACATAACTGGCGGTGCAGTGTTCGGTCATCGCCGGGCTGGAAAGCACTAAATCGATGCGCATGCCGTGGTTGCGTTGGAAACCCATGGCACGGTAATCCCACCAGCTGTAACTTTTTTCTTCCTGATCAAATAGACGAAAGGTATCGGTGAGCCCCATATCAATGAGTCCTTGAAGCGCGGCGCGTTCCAGTGGGCTGGCGAGGATTTTATCTTTCCAGCCTTCCGGGTCCCACAGGTCACGGTCATCGGGCGCGATGTTGAAATCACCGACCACTACAAATTTCTTATGATCTGCTAATTGGCTTTTAATATATTTTTCAAGCGCGGCTAGCCAACCTAGCTTATATTCGTATTTTTCCGAGCCCACTTCCGAGCCGTTGGGCACGTACAAATTTAAAAAACGCACGTCACCGCTTTCGAGATGCACCGTGCCGCCCAGTACGCGGCGCTGCGGATCATCCAGCCCCGGCAGGTCGGTAATGATGTCGCTGGCCTCCGCTTTGCTCAGCAGCGCGACGCCGTTGTAAGTTTTTTGTCCTGCAAAATTGACGTGATAACCCGCCGCCTGAATGTCTTCCAGTGGAAAGTTGTCATCAATAGTTTTGGTTTCCTGCAGGCCAAGGATGTCTGGTTGGTGTTCAGCCAGCCAGTCCAGCACATGAGGCAGGCGTACTTTTAATGAGTTAACGTTCCAGGAGGCGAGTTTCATTGGCGACTTTGAGTAAGTTATCGGTGTAAAGAGTTGTGTATTTTGGCTTGCATCATTTGAATATTGTTAGTCATTATCATCAGCAGAGAACAGGCCTAAAAATAAATTACTCGCCAGGATGGCGAAGCCGGTGAGTAGTGAACCGACGCCCGTGTAAGTGAACAATTCAGTTAGGATATGTCCGTGAGCAGCTTCGCGGCCCAGTGAGGGAGAAAGGAGAAACATGGTCAGCCATGCGAAGGGGTAAAGCATGCCAAGGCCTATAAGTGTGGAGGCAGTTTTTTTCATTTTCTGGGTTAAGCTGGAAGCGGCAACAAGTAACAGCAGGCCAATGGAAAATGCGGCGATGCCATTGGCATGGAAATGCGCCCGCTGCGCATAACGCCATATTTTGTCCTGGCTTTTTGCGTCGTGTACCTCGGGATGAGCGGAGATTCCCTGCGCGATGTAATTTTCGAATGCGCCCTCATTTGCGCCAAAACCAACGCCGAGCGCGATACCAAATGCGAGACTAAAGAGCACTAAAAAAAGCCCAATTCTAATATCGGATAAATTAATGTTCATGTGCGTTCTCCTGTAAAAGTGGAATTGTGATCTTTTGTGCTGAAGTGCCAGAAAATGTAATGCCCTGGGATAGTTGATGTGTCAGTAAATCCTAAAGCCACCATGCCGCTGCCGGCTGCGCTGATCCAGCCACACAATGCCCAACACAAAACCGGCAATTAACGCGGCGAACAGGCTACCAGAAAACAACTTAACGCCAACGCTCCAGCTAGTGTTAGGCGCAATAGTTTCGACGATGGGGATGGGTGCTTGTTCTATGGGGGTGATTTGTACCTTGTTATCCTCGCTTTGTTGTTCGTTGATCAGCATTGCGGCAGCGAGGCGTTGTTGCAGATCCTTATTTTTGCTGCGCAGACCTTCCAGTTCTTTTTTATTGTTGCCGGATTTTTTGCTCTTGGCCTTGAGCTTGGCTTCGGCTTGCTCCGCACGGTCACGGGCTTTTTGCATTTCGACTTTCATCCAGCGGGCATCCTGTGCCTGTTTTTTGAGGAGTTCCATGTCTTCAACATTGATGCTGGCTGGAGTGGTTTTGGTGCTTGCGCCACTGTTGGCAAGCTGTTGTTCGGCGACGCGCAGTTTGGCTTCAGTGCCTTTGGACTTAGCGAGTAATTCCAGGTATTCCAGTTGAGCTGGTTTTTTGTTGGTGAGAAAGGTCGAGGCGACCCAGCCGGTGATGTTGTCGGGAGTGCGAATGCGGGAATATTTTCCATCGGCGACCAGCACTTCCACCGATGTGCCGCTGGGGAGTTTTTTCAACACGGCGCCCTGGCCGAAGCGTTCAGTGCGCACTTCGACCACAATTTTATCGGTGATGAAAGCGGCGTTGGCGGCCACTGGAAAAAAGATGAGTAGGGCGATGAATGTGCCAAAGACGATGCGGTGTATTCTTAGTGTTTTCATGAACGCATGTTCCTTTAGTATCCCAACTGGATAATACCGTCATTCCGGCGTAGGCAGGAATCTAGTACCGTGCTAAAACCTCTGGATTCCGGCCTTCGCCGGAATGGCGGAAATAATAATTATCGTGTTGCCGGTCATTGAATGCCAGAATGCCGCAACAATGCATCAATCTCTGGCTCACGACCCCGGAACTCCACAAATAAATCCATGGGGTCGCGCGAACCACCCTGTTCCAGCACGGCGTTCAAAAATTCCAGCCCGGTGTCCCGATTGAAGATACCCGTCTCTTCGAATTTTGAGAAGGCATCAGACGATAATACTTCCGCCCATTTGTAACTGTAATAACCCGCTGCGTAACCACCGGCGAAGATGTGCGAGAAACTGTGCTGGAAGCGATGGTATTCCGGGGGTTTGATCACCGCCACTTCGGCGCGTACTTCGTCAAGAGTTTCCTGCACGCGTGCGCCTTTTTTCGGGTCGTATTCGGCATGGATACGAAAATCGAACAGAGAGAATTCCAGTTGTCGCACCATCTGCATGCCAGCCTGAAAATTCTTTGCGGCAATCATTTTGTCGTACAGCTCGTCGGGCAGAGCTTCGCCGGTTTTGTAATGTTGCGCAATGAGGTCTACCGCCTCGCGTTCCCAGCACCAGTTTTCCAGAAACTGACTGGGCAGTTCCACGGCATCCCACGGCACGCCGCTGATGCCGGATACCGCCAGCGTGTTCACCTGGGTGAGCATATGATGCAGGCCGTGACCGAACTCGTGGAACAGGGTGATCACTTCGTTGTGCGTGAACAGCGCGGGGTCGTTGCCAAGCGGTGCAGAAAAGTTGCAGGTAAGATAGGCCACCGGCAGCTGCATGCCGCTTGCGGTTTCGCGTCGCGAGATGCATTCATCCATCCACGCTCCGCCGCGTTTGTTTTCACGGGCGTACAGGTCGAGATAAAAGCGCCCGCGGGCATTGTCGTCACGATCAAAGATTTCAAAGGCGCGTACGTCTTTGTGCCAGGTGTCGACGCCGGTCAGTTCTTTAATCTGCAAACCGTAGAGTTTGTTCACCACGTCAAACATGCCGCTCACGACGCGTGCCTCGGGGAAGTAGGGTTTGAGGTCTTCCTGACTGATGGCGTAACGATGCTGGCGCAGTTTTTCCGAGGCGTAGGTGATGTCCCAGGGTTGCAGTTCGGGGATGGCCAGTTGCTGGTTGGCAAACTGTTTCAGCTCGTCGAGTTCTTCCTGCGCCATGCCCAGCGAGCGGTCGGCAAGGTCGCGCAAAAAGGCGGTGACCTTTTCGGTGCTGGGCGCCATCTTGGTGGCCAGCGAACGTTGTGCGTAATTTTCAAAACCCAACAGTTGCGCCAGCTCGTGACGCAGGGCGAGGATCTGGCCCATCAGTGGCGTGTTGTCGAACTCGCCGGCACTGGGACCCTGGTCCGAGGCGCGGGTGGCGTAGGCAATGTACATTTCCTCGCGCAGGGTGCGGTCGTCGGCGTAACTCATCACCGCGAAGTAGCTGGGGAACTCTAACGTGAACAAGTAACCCTGCTGATCTTTTTGCTGCGCGGTTTGTTTGGCCATGGCGACGGCGGATTCGGGTAGTCCGGCCAACCGGGTTTCATCGTCGATGAGTTTGCTCCACGCCTGGGTGGCATCCAGCACATTTTCAGAAAACTTGGCGGTGAGGCCGGACAGTTCCTGCTTGATGGCCATGTAGCGCTGCTTATTGTCCTCGGGCAGATCGACGCCGGATAGGCGGAAATCCCGCAGCGCATTGTCCACCGCCTTGCGCTGCGCGGTGGTGAGCGAGCTGTCTTTCGCTACTGTTTCAAAGGCGGCGAACAGTTGCTGATTCTGGCCGATCTCGGTGGCGTATTCGCTCAGCTTGGGCAGACAGGCATTGTAGGCATCGCGCAGCGCGTCGTTGTTCATCACCGAATTGAGGTGGCTCACCGGCGACCAGGCACGGGCGAGGCGATCTTCCAGGTCTTCCAGCGGGCGCATCAGCGTGTCCCAGCGGGGTTCGGGATTTTCCGCCAGCAAGCGTTCAATGGCCGCGCGGTTGTCCGCTAGAATCTGCTCGATGGCGGGTTCCACGTGTTCGGGGTTGATGGCGCGAAAAGGCGGCAGGTCGGTGAGGTTTAGCAGGGGGTTGGTCATGATGTGATGGTGTATTTCCGTGTTTGTGTAAAGCCAAATGGTGCAATGATGATACCCTAACCCGGCGAAATCAGAATCAAAATACTTTTGATGCAGGATTCACAAAGTAACATTTTTCACCGTCATCCTGGTCCCGGCTTTCGCCGGGACAGGCTGCGGCCGGGATCCAGTGGATTTAGCGGGTTTCTGGATTATTCGCTGTGCTCACCCTACGGGCCGCCCTTTGGGCGTTCAACGCGCTACGCGCTTATGTTCCGGCCTGCGCCGGAATGACGGATATTAGAGAGAGCCAGGCATTCATTCTTTTTGGTGATTATTATGACTGTGACCGACCGATCATCCAGCACCCACCCCTACGAAGCCCTCACTCCCGACGTGGTGCTGGATGCGGTGGATAGCGTGCCCCAGCTGGCGGGCGGGCGCAGCGACGGCCGGCAACTGGCGCTCAACAGTTACGAAAACCGGGTCTATCAGGTGGGTATCGACGACGCGCAGCCGATTATCGCCAAATTCTACCGCCCCCATCGCTGGACGGATGCGGCCATTCAGGAAGAGCACGACTTTGCCGAGGCGCTGGCGCAGGCGGAGATTCCCGCCATCGCCCCGCTGCGAGACAGCGCAGGGCAAAGCCTGTTCGAGTACGCCGGATTTCGTTTTGCCCTTTATCCCCGCCGCGGCGGCCGCACCCCGGATCTGGAAGACCCGGACAACCTGATGTGGATGGGGCGTTTCCTCGGCCGCATTCACGCCATCGGCGCGACGGAAGATTTCAAACATCGCCCGACGCTGGATATCGAGAGCTTCGGCTGGGAATCGTATCGCTCCATTATGTCCACCGACTTCGTGCCCAATGATTTACACGAGGCATACTCCACGTTGATGGAAGACGTCCTCAAACAGGTGCAGGCCGGGTTTGACCGGGCGGGGCTTGGTGAAAGAGTGGAAGGCGATAGTAGTAAACAGGTGGCCCAGCTACGCCTGCACGGCGACTGCCACCCCGGCAATATCCTCTGGACCGACGACGGCCCGCACTTCGTGGATTTCGACGATGCCCGCACCGGCCCCGCCGTGCAGGACCTGTGGATGTTGCTCTCCGGCGACCGCCCGCAAATGACCGGACAAATCGACGAGGTATTAGCCGG
>CAZXZI010000114.1:0-8724 GCA_964645165.1 uncultured Ectothiorhodospiraceae bacterium | reverse complement strand
GTTACTTGCCACCCATAAAAGAATTATTGGCGGGAGATGGTGAGTGGGACGTGTCATTTGATATCCCATTGGGCAGCAAGCAAACAGAAGAGGGTAGTGTACCGCAGGTGGCTGTTTTGTTCGCGCGAACAAACCTCAAAGGCGTTGAAGCTCGTCTCCCGCCGCCTTTTGACAAGGCGGCAGATGAAGCGGGCAATTTGGAGCTACGGGTTGATTTTCCACCAAAGAAATTACCGTTGTTGCGCGTCAATTATGAAGGCTTTGTGGATGGCATCTTTGCTTTAGGCGATATTGTGCCGGACAATGCTTTGCCTGCGGGCGATGTTGCGGAGCATAGTTTTCGGGGTGAAGTGCGTCTAAATGGAGGCGCGGCTCAGCTGCCCGACATCCCAGGCCTACGCCTTGCAGGCTGGTTGGATGTGGTATCACTAGACGACTGGCGGAATCTGCAACTGGCAACTGTGGCTGAGAATAGTGCTGATACACCATTATTTAATTCAGCGGATATCGCGGTGCGTGAATTGGAAGCCTATGGGCAAAAGCTGCATAACGTTCGTTTTAAACTCACAGCCTGGAACGAAGGGCTACAAGCGGATATCAACAGTAAAGAATTAAAAGGGCGCATTTTAGTACCGCATGATTTGCAAATGGATGCGTTGCAGGCCGACTTGAATTATTGGTATCTCGGGGGAGTGGATCAAGTGGGTGGCGTGCTGGATCCGCGCGACATCCCCGCCCTGGATTTTCGTATTGCTGATTTTCACTATAAAAACAGCAAATTTGGTTCAGTCCGATTAGAAACCGCCAAGGTGGCCGACGGTCTGCGCATTGAACAGTTAGTGGTGAAGCCACGTTCCACCACCATCACCGCCCGCGGTGGCTGGTATATTCGTGGCGAGCAGCAAACCTCTAATATACAAATGCATGTTGATAGCCGCAATATTGGCCATACGCTCCGAGCGCTGGACTATGTGGGGGGAATTGATAAAGGTAAAGGGAAGGCAGACCTCGAATTAGAATGGCCAGGTTCGTTTGCGGATGTAGATGCTCATGACATGCAGGGCAAGATGAGTGTGTCATTGAAAGAGGGTTATTTGCTCGATGTCGATCCCGGCGCAGGACGCATGTTTGGCTTGCTGAGTATCCAAACGTTGCCTCGGCGTCTGCTGTTGGATTTCTCCGATGTATTTAAAAAAGGTTTTGGCTTTGATCGGCTCAAAGGTAATTTCAGCATTGAAGATGGTGATGCTTATACCAATAATCTCTACATGGACGGGCCTGCTGCACGAGTTGATATTACCGGGCGTACCGGCCTGGCAGAACAAGACTACGACCAGCTGGTAACGGTAACGCCGCATGTGTCAGAAACTTTACCGCTGATTGGAATTCTTACAGCAACGCCACAAGTGGGCGCGGTGGTATTAGCAATTCAAAAGTTGTTCAAGCCGGCTATCGACGAGGTGACCAAGAACCAATACACCATTACTGGCAACTGGAATGATCCTGTAATTAAAAAGCTGAAAACGGCAAAACCTGTCAATGAAAACGCCGAGGAAGAGGAGCCATAAGGCAGGAGCGAGTCTTTTGGGGAGGGCGCCGGGATGCTATGCTTTCACGGTTGTTGAAAAGAAAAATAATCAGGAAATATTGCAATGGCAAAAATCGCCGCAGTACAAATGGCCTCCGGGCCTAATGTGAGTGCAAATCTTATTGAAGCAGAACGTCTGATCACCATGGCTGCCGGAGCGGGTGCTCAGCTCGTGGTATTGCCAGAAAACTTTGCCATCATGGGGATGGCAGAAACCGACAAGGTGGATGTGCGAGAAGCCGAAGGGGAAGGCCCTATTCAAGATTTTCTTGCCGAGCAGGCGAAAAAACATGGGCTGTGGCTCGTCGGTGGAACGGTTCCGCTGGTCGCCGGTGTTACCAATAAAATACGTAGCGCCTGTTTACTATTTGATGATCAAGGACAACAAGTGGCGCACTATGACAAGGTGCATTTGTTTGATGTGAGTCTGCCGGATAGCGAAGAAAATTATGTGGAATCAGAAACCATCGAAAGCGGTGAACATGTCATCGTAGTGGATACGCCTTTCGGTAAGCTGGGTTTGGCTGTGTGCTATGATCTGCGGTTCCCCGGCATCTTCCGCCGCATGCTGGATAAGGGTGTGGAGATTATCGCTCTACCTTCGGCATTCACAGCAATCACCGGCAAGGCGCATTGGGAAGTACTAGTGCGCGCCCGGGCTATCGAGAATTTATGTTACGTGATCGCCGCTGCACAGGGTGGATATCACGTCAATGGTCGGGAAACCTATGGTGACAGTATGATCGTTGATCCCTGGGGTGCGGTGATGGATCGCCTTCCCAGCGGTTCAGGTTTTGTGATTGCAGAGACGGATGTGGCGTATCAGGAATCGGTGCGGCGGAATTTTCCGGTGTTGGAGCATCGGAAGATTAAGTGCTCGATGTAGTGGTTGGGTTGTAGGTTGGGGTGAGTTTGCGAACCCCAATATGACATTGGCGGAAGTTCCGCAGCTGAATGTTTTAGTTGTTTTATTTATTTTACGGCGGAAGGCTGCGTGTGCCTTTTCTTTGAGTGGCCAAAGAAAAGGCACCAAAAGAAAGGCCACCCTACGATTTGCCCGCTTCGCGGGTTCCCTGCGCTTCTCGCCTTCATTGGCGCAAAAATAAACTCGCTTCGCTCAAACAAATTTTTGCTTAACCCAATAAAGGCTGCGATGCTCGGCTGCGTCGAAGGGATGAAGGTCAACAGCAAAAACATCGCTTCCAATTAGCTCCCACTGTCATGCCGGACTTGATCCGGCATCCGGTCAGTCGTTAAAACCACTGGATTCCGGTTATTCGCTGGAATAACAAAAAATAGGAGTTCTGGTTTTTCTTTTGACCTTCGTCCCTTGGCGTTGCACCGAGCACCGGAGTCCTTTGCGGGAATAGCCCGAAGGGGCGCGGCATGGACGCCGCGCGTTTTTCACGGGCTAGGGATGGCCCGTTGAAGAACCCCTGCAAAGGATGAGGAGCGTAGTGTACCCCGAAGGGGTGCAATACAGGGTGTGCTTTCTTTTGGTTCTGTTTTCTTTGCACAAGCAAAGAAAATGAACACGCAGCTTCCGCCGGGAAGGAATTAGAACAACCGAACAATCAGCTGCGGAATCTCCGCAGGGCTCTGTTGGGGTTCGGTAACTCACCCCACTCTACGGGCTAATATTCCATGTCGTATAAGATACAAATTAAATATAGTGAAAATGATTGCGATGAGGAGTGATGTGTAAAAACCCCAAGGCATCCAAATTATAGCGCCCAAATATAACAACCCAACTGGAGTAAACGGAGCGAGAAAATATCCGACATATGGAATGCACATCGCAATACCTAGCAAGCCAAATATCACACCATGACTGATGAAAACATATGAAGGAATGGGGTTTTTTATGGTTTTCCAGAGAGTCATTCCATACAGGAGAACCATTCCAGTATCAGGGAGAATTCTCCACATTGATTGAGATAGGTTGTTTGTTTGCCCAAAAGTATTTCGGTAGTTAGTAAAAATAAGAAAGCCAATGTCTAAGGCGGCGAGTAAGCCAAAGATAACAAATACAAATTTGATGCGGCTTTGTGTCAAACGGTTTCATCCCCCTCCATCAACCCCCGCAAATACTTAAACAACCCCCGCGCCGATTTCGGCGGTTTATTCCCCACTAATTCCTTCTTTGCATTCCGCACCAACTGCCGCAAATACTGCGAATCCGCATCAGGAAATTCTGCGACCAGTTCGGTTAACGCTTGGTTGCCATCGTCAAGTAAACGATCACGCCAACGCTCAACATGATGCAGGGTTGCTACCGCTTGCTTGGATTGACCCATAACCGTATCGAGTTGCTCGCGAATCTGTTCGGCGTCGACTGAGCGCATGCGCTTACCAATGTATTGCAGCTGCCGTTTGTGTGCGCCATGTTGATGCATGTGTCGGGCATCAATGATTGCGTCTTGCAGCTCTTCGGGCAGTTCGATCTTAGCAAATTGCTCTTTTGGTAGGTTAACCAGTTCTTTGCCGAGTGCCAGCAATTCGTGCATTTCTCGTTTGATTTGAGACTTGCTCTTGTCTTTTTCAGTTTCGTCGAGGTCGTCAGCGGACGCTTCATTAAAGGGTTTTTTCTTCATAATAACACCTGCTCGACGCCACCTTGTTTCACTTTGGCGATAAACTGTTGCTGCCAATCGTCACCCAATAAACCTTTGGCGAGTTCGACGACGATGTAGTCAGTGTCCAGTCCGGTGTCATCCGCGTAACGTGATAAGCCTTGTTGGCAGGCTGGGCAGGAGGTGAGCATTTTGACATTGCCGGCTTTTACTTTTCGTTCACCTGTGAGTTGCTGTATGTCGGAATGAAGTTCTTCTTGTTTACGAAATCGTAGTTGAGAGGCAATGTCAGGCCGTGATACGGCAAAAGTGCCAGCTTCTCCACAGCAACGATCTGACTCCAAAACATTTGTACCCATTAGAGTGGAAGCCACCTTAATCGGTGCATGTGTTTTCATCGGGCTGTGGCAGGGATCGTGGTACAGGTATTGTGTGCCGTTGTTGTCATTTAGTGTTACGCCTTTCTCCATGAGGTATTCGTGAATGTCCAGTAGTCGGCAGCCAGGGAATATTTGTTGAAAGCTATACTTTTGCAGCTGATCCATGCAGGTGCCGCAGGACACGATGACGGTTTTGATGTCCATGTAATTCAGTGTGTTGGCGACACGATGAAACAACACCTGGTTGTTGACGGAGATTTGCTGGCCTTTTTTCGCATCGCCGCCGGAGGTTTGTGGATAACCGCAACATAGATAGCCTGGGGGTAAAACGGTTTGTGTGCCGACTTCGTGCAGCATGGCAAGCGTGGCCATGCCGATTTGGCTGAACAGGCGTTCCGAACCGCAACCGGGGAAATAAAACACGGCATCACTTTGCTCATTAACTTTCTTTGGGTCACGCAAAATGGGTACGTTTTTATCATCTTCCAACGTTAGTAGTTGTCGCATGGTTTGTTGCGGCAATTTTCTGGGCAGTGGCTTGCTGACGAAGTTGACTATTTGTGTGCTGGTACTCATCTTACCTGTTGTAGCTGGCGGGCGAGATTTTCTCCCAGTAAGCTTGAGTTTTTTTGCCCAACGATAGGCCAGGTTTTGTCCACTGAACCCCCATCGTAATAGTGTTTTGTACATCAGATTAATGGTGCGCGGGTCAGTGGCATTGAGGTAGGCCATGGATGCGCGGGTGCCGATGGTTGCACGGCGTTTGCCGAAAGATTTGAGTAAGGTACGCATGCGGATGGTCACATCACCGAAGTCGATATCCACTGGGCAGGGGCTGAGGCATTTATGGCACACAGTGCAGTGGTCGGCCAGATCATTCATTTCGTCGAAGTGACGCAGGGAAATGCCGCGTCGGGTTTGTTCTTCGTACAAAAAAGCCTCGATGATCAGACCGGTAGCGAGAATTTTGTTGCGCGGGGAATACGGTAAATTGGCGCGTGGGATATGCGTGGTGCACACCGGTTTGCATTTGCCGCAGCGTACACAGTTTTTGATATCGTCATTGAGCGCGCCTAGTTCACTCGCTTCGAGGATCAACGCTTCCTGTTGCAATAAGCGCAGCGATGGCGTGTAGGCATTGTCCAGTCCAGAGCCTGTCAGTAATTTTCCGGGATTGAATCGTTCTTCGGGGTCGACTGTTTTTTTGTAGTTAGCGAAGGCGGTAACTGTTGCCTTGTCCAGGAATTGCATTTTAGTGATGCCGATACCGTGTTCGCCGGAGATCACGCCGCCGAGTTTTTTCGCGATGCCCATGATGCGCTTTACCACATGTTCGGCTTCGTTGAGCATGTGGTAATCGTTGGAATGCACGGGGATGTTGGTGTGCACGTTACCGTCACCGGCGTGCATGTGGGTAGCGACAAATAAACGTGAGGCGCGTATTTCACGATGAATGTCGTCTAGTTTCTGGCGGATGTCTGCAAGTTCTCGCCCGTTGAAAATCTGCTTGAGGGTCTGTTCGATATCTTCGCGGTATGAGATGCGCAGGTCGCGACGCTGTAATACACGAAATAAAGTGTCGCCAGGTTGAATGTTATCCAACGTGTCGAGTAATTCATTATGCTCAGTCGCGGGGCTGTCCAAATGTTCAAGGATGCAGGTCCAGCGTTGTTGAGTATGCTGCAAATGTTCGTGTGCGGCTGCATTCTTTGCACTGAATATAGCGGTGATTTCAGTGCTATCTTGTTCCCCAATAGTGTTTGAGGTTTGCTGTTCAATGTGCTCGCCGTCCAGATATTCCAGTACGGCATGAATAATGCGTAGTTTGTTGCGCGTGGAATACTCGATGTTAATGCGCTCGACAGCTTCGCTGTAGTCAGCCAGCCGATCCAAAGGAATCACCACATCCTCGTTAATCTTAAAAGCGTTGGTGTGCGCAGCAATCGCGGCGGTGCGCGCGCGGTCTAACCAGAAGTGGTGGCGTGCTTCAGTGCTCACGGCAATAAAACCTTCGGCATCTCGGGCGTTAGCCATGCGCACTACGGTAGAGGCGGCTTCGGCCACTTTGTTTTCGTTATCACCCGCGACATCCACCAACAGAATCATTTTTGGCATTTCGCTGCGGGGTGCTTTGGTGCTGTATTTCACCGCACGGATGTAACGTTCGTCGAGGTGTTCCATGCCAGCGAGTTGCACGCCGGGTAAGGCGTCGAGATAGTCCTTGGTTTCGACGATAGCAGGTACGGCGCGGCGTAGGTCATCGCCAAAAAACTCCAGGCAGACAGTGCGAATGTGTTGCGGCATTTTGTGCAGGATGAAAACAGCGGAGGTGATCAGACCGTCGCAGCCCTCTTTTTGCACGCCAGGCAGGCCGCCAAGGAATTTGTTGGTGACGTCTTTGCCCAGACCCTGTTTGCGTAATTCACTGCCGGGGATGCGCAAGGTTTCAGCTTCGCCGTCGGGCGTTTTCCCATCGGTAGCAAAGTAGCTGACACGGAATTGTGCTTCGAGCTGTTCGTGAATTTTGCCCAGATTATGATTGAGACGCTCCACTTCCAACCAGCGCCCATCCGGCATCACCATGCGCCAGGAAACCAGATTGTCTAAGGTGGTGCCCCACAGCACGGCCTTTTTGCCGCCGGCGTTCATGGCGATGTTGCCGCCGATGCAGGACGCGTCCTGCGAAGTGGGATCCACGGCGAATATGTAGCCGGCGGCCTCGGCGGCCTCGGAGACGCGGCGGGTCACCACGCCAGCTTCAACTTGAATAGTGGCGACTTCTTGCGCGACGCCCTCTATTTTGCGCAGGCCTACCGGTGCGAGTGCTTCCAGTTTTTCGGTGTTGATCACGGCGCAGCGTTTTTTCAGAGGTACCGCGCCGCCGGTGTAGCCGGTGCCGCCCCCGCGGGGAATGATGCCTAGTCCTAGTTCCACACAGGCCTGTACTACTTTAGCCATTTCGGCTTCGGTGTCTGGTGTGAGTACCACGAATGGATATTCCACGCGCCAGTCCGAAGCGTCAGTGACATGGCTGACCTTGGCCAGGCCGCCGAAGTCGATGTTATCGCGGCGGGTAATGCGTGAAAGTTTGCTGATAGTGCGGTTGCGCAATTCCAGTTCGCTGGCGAACTCGGCTTCAAACTTGCGAATGGCGGTTTGAGCGGCATCCACCAGTTCTAGTGCCAATGGGTTTTTGTCGGCGCGAGTGATGATTTGATGCAATCGATGGTGCAGGGCGTGCACTAGTGAATCGCGACGCTTAGGGTTTTGGCTTAAGTCATCGTGAATAAAGGGATTGCGGGTCACCACCCACAAATCACCCAGTACCTCAAATAACATGCGTGCGGAGCGCCCGGTGCGGCGGGTGCCGCGTAGTTTGTTCAGTGTGTCCCAACGGGCTTCCCCGAGGAAGCGGATGATGATTTCGCGGTCGGAGAACGAGGTGTAGTTGTAGGGAATCTCACGAACGCGACTACGTTCGTTTGAAAAAGTGGACGTCGTCATGGGGTTTAAGAACTGCTCCTGGGCTCGAATCAAGCGCCACAAGCGCCAATAGGGGCGGCATTGTTCACGCTGTTTGGTGTTCTGGTTGAATAAAAATGCGGAGTTTAGCACAGCCCCGTTGTTTGCTGAGAAGCTAGATGCGAAATGTTGTTGACCCGGCAAAATCGCTGTGTATAATGCGCCCCTCGCTGACTGAGGCTAGTCAGGGAAAGCAGCGACAATGCTTGTTTTCAAATTGATTTTAAATTGAGTTGAAAAATAGCTTGACGCCAGCTGAGGAGGACGTAGAATACGCGCCTCGTTGTTGAGCGGCCAAGGCTGCTCAACGGTTGATTCAGGTCAATCAGCGAGAATATTTTTGTCGGGCTGTTGACGACAATGCAGGACAGTGTCACAATTGTCCGTCTTTGCTTCATGGCAAGCAAAGTAGCTCTTTAACAAGATAGATTAGGTAATTTGTGTGGGCACTTGCGCCGACGGTTAGATGTGCAAAAAACTGTTGATGTAAGTGAGACACAAGTCAGTAAATTCATGAGAATTAACTGAGTTTTGAATCATCTTCATCGCAAAAGGTTTGATTGTTACTTAAACAATCACAAGCTATGCAATTGAAGAGTTTGATCATGGCTCAGATTGAACGCTGGCGGCATGCCTAACACATGCAAGTCGAACGGAAACG
>CAZXZI010000113.1:0-8743 GCA_964645165.1 uncultured Ectothiorhodospiraceae bacterium | reverse complement strand
CTCGCCGGGGGGCCCGCCTTCCGGCCCTACCGCCCCTCTGGCAGCCCCCCCAGCGCGCCCGGCAAAAGTCGTGCGGCTAGATGCCTTGTGGGTGATCTCACCCCGCTCACCGTCCCCCGGAACCAGCACGGTGTGATCGCCGACGATGTCACCGGCACGGATGGTTTCAAAACCGATGGTCTTGCGGTCACGCTCACCAGTGACACCTTCGCGGCCGTACACGGCGCAGTCTTTTAAATCACGCCCCAACGCATCGGCCACTACTTCACCCATGCGCAGTGCGGTACCGGATGGGGCATCTACCTTGTGACGGTGATGGGCCTCGATCACTTCGATGTCTACCGTGTCGCCCAGCACCTTGGCAGCTGTTTCCAATAATTTGAGGCACAAGTTCACGCCCACGCTCATGTTGGGGGCAAAAACGATGGGGATGTTTTTGGCGGCATCGGCCAATGCCGTTTTTTGCTCATCGGAAAAACCTGTGGTGCCGATCACCATCGCGCTACCGCGTTGTTGACATACCGCCAGATTCGCCAGTGTCACTTCAGGCCGGGTGAAATCGATGAGCACATCGAAATCATCGGCGGCTGCAATGTCGTCCACCACGGCCACATCCAGTTTACCAATACCCGCTAGCTCGCCAGCATCCACACCCACCAAAGAACTGCCTGGCCGTTCCAATGCCGCGCTCACTTGTACGCCTTCAGTTTGATTCACAGCTTCGAGCAATGTTTTGCCCATTCGCCCACCCGCGCCGGTGATTGCGATTTTTGTCATTACCTGAATTTCCCCCTCACCCTAACCCTCTCCCCAAGGGGGAGAGGGAATATTCATGTTTATTGTCAAGCACTGGAAGTTGCCTTCGGTGTCGTCGCTTCGCAACAGCCCCTTTTATCTTTGCTCTTTCCCCTGCCCTCTACCAACTAATGTAAGCGTAGCCCTGTTCCTGTAATTCCATCAGATCCGAGGCACCCACTTCCACATATTTGGCAAAAGGCAGCAAATCCTTTTTCGTCCATTTCAGTGATTTCATGGTATTGCCGCAGGCATGAAATTCAACGCCGTATTGCGAGAGACTGGCGACCCTTTGTTTGGTCTCTTCACTCACTGGCCGCCCCGGGTGTTTACCTAAAATGTGCAATCCTGGACCGATGGTCACCACCACAATAGAAATGTTATCGCCCCATTTACGCAACATAGCGCCCACCGAAAACAGGATATGCTTTTGATATTCTGGATCGGCCTTATTGAGCTGATACACTAATTTGTGCGCCGGCGGATCACCGGGGAAATGTAGTTCTTCTTCGGCTTGGCTCAGACCAGATAACAGCACCAAACAGACAGTCAGGGGCAACAGCCAATAATTCCAGCGAGTACTTTCCACGATACAGCCTCCAGGGTTATATCCTAAATAACATTAAGTTATGGCTATAACTTAATGTCATCAATAAAGTTTTTAACGCCATCCAGCCAGGAATGCTCCTTCGGACTGTGCTTTTTGACACCATTACTGCTCATGGATTCCTCGAACTGTTTCAGCAGGTTTTTCTGCTTACTGTTGAGATTGACCGGGGTCTCTATTTGCACACGGCACATCAGGTCACCCACCGAACCACCGCGCACAGACTTCACACCCTTGCCTCGCAGCTTGAACATTTTTCCCGTCTGCGTTTCCACCGGGATTTTCAATTTAACCTTGCCATCCAGCGTCGGCACTTCCAGTGAGCCACCCAGCGCCGCCGTAACAAAACTTATGGGCACTTCGCAATACAGATTGTTTTCGTCACGCACAAACAGTGAATGCTCTTTTACCGCGATTTGCACATAAAGATCGCCGCTGGGCGCTCCGCGTTCACCGGCCTCACCTTCGCCACTGAGACGAATCCGGTCGCCATTATCCACCCCCGCAGGCACTTTCACCGACAGGGTTTTGTGCTCCTGAGTGCGACCCTGACCATGGCAGGTACCGCAGGGGTTTTTGATCATCTGCCCCGAACCCTGACACTGCGGGCAGGTTTGCTGCAACGAAAAGAAACCCTGTTGCATACGCACCTGGCCAACGCCACCACAGGTGGTGCACTGCTCAGGCTTGGAGCCTTTTCTCGCACCACTGCCACCACAAGTCGCGCAGGTAACCGAGGTCGGCACACGAATCTTCACCGTGGTACCGCGCACCGCATCTTCCAGGTTCAATTCCAGGTTGTAGCGCAGATCGGCACCACGACGAGCACGTTGCTGACCACCACCGGAGCCACCGCCACCGCTAAAAATATCGCCAAATACATCACCAAAAATATCGCTAAAATTGGCACCGCCACCGGGATGCCCGCCAGCACTATTATCGACCCCGGCGTGACCAAACTGGTCGTAGGCCGCGCGTTTTTGCGCATCACCAAGCACCTCGTAGGCTTCTTTGGCTTCCTTAAACTTTGCCTCCGCGCTCTGATCATCCGGGTTGCGATCCGGGTGGTGCTTCATCGCCAGACGTTTGAACGCTTTTTTCAGCTCAGCTTCGCTGGCATTGCGTTGCGCACCCAGCACTTCATAATAATCTCGTTTAGACATCTTTTAATTCAACCAGTTATCAAGTTAATCAATAATTCACTTTAAACAATATCGACAAAAGGAAAGCACTTATCCCGGACGTGGAAACGCGACAGAGGGAAACCCCCACTGTCGCGTTACTGCAACTTCTCCGGTAACAAGCCAGCGTTGAACACCACCTGTTTGGCAGTGCTCAATTCCGCTTATTTCTTATCGTCGTCTTTCACTTCTTCGAACTCGGCATCGACAACGTCATCGTTAGCGGTGTTGGTTTCGCCACCGGCGTCAGCCGCGCCTTCTGCCTGCCCAGCTCCAGCCTCGCCTCCAGCTTGCTGTGCATAGGCACGTTCGGCCATTTTGCCGGAGGCCTCCACCAATACTTTGGTTTTGGCTTCGATGGCATCTTTGTCATCGCCCTTCATGGCCTCTTCCAGTTCGCCAATGGCGGCGGTGATGGCTTCTTTCTCGCCGGCTTCCAGTTTGTCATCGCCCATTTCTTCCATGGACTTTTTGGTGGCGTGAATCATGTTGTCGGCCTGATTACGCACATCCACCAACTCGTGGAACTTGGCATCTTCCGCAGCATGAGCCTCGGCATCACTCACCATTTTTTGGATGTCTTCGTCCGACAGACCGCTGGAGGCCTTGATCACGATGGATTGTTCCTTGCCGGTGGCCTTATCTTTGGCCGACACGTTGAGGATGCCGTTGGCATCGATGTCAAACGCCACTTCGATTTGCGGCACACCGCGTGCGGCTGGCGGAATATCGGACAGATCAAAACGACCCAGTGATTTATTGCCGGAAGCCACTTCGCGCTCACCCTGCAAGACGTGCACGGTTACTGCTGTCTGACTGTCCTCAGCGGTCGAAAACACCTGCTGCGCCTTAGTTGGGATAGTGGTGTTTTTCTCGATGAGTTTGGTCATCACGCCACCCATGGTCTCGATACCGAGGCTCAGTGGGGTCACGTCCAGCAGCAGTACATCTTTCACGTCGCCGCCCAACACGCCACCCTGGATTGCGGCACCCACGGCCACGGCTTCATCCGGGTTCACGTCACGGCGTGGTTCCTTGCCAAAGAATTCCTTCACTTTATCCTGCACCATGGGCATACGAGTCTGACCACCCACCAGGATGACATCGTCGATATCCTGCGCACCCAGGCCGGCATCGCTCAACGCAGTGCGGCAAGGGGCGATGGAGCGTTCGACCAACTCTTCCACCAGAGACTCCAGTTTGGCGCGAGTCAGCTTGATATTCATGTGCTTGGGACCGCTGGCATCGGCCGTGATGTACGGCAGGTTCACATCGGTCTGCTGCGTGGAAGACAGTTCAATCTTGGCCTTTTCCGCACCCTCTTTCAGGCGTTGCAGAGCCAGCGGATCGTTACGCAGATCCACACCCTGGTCTTTCTTGAATTCGTCGACGAGATAGTCGATCAGGCGTTGGTCAAAGTCCTCACCACCGAGGAAGGTGTCACCGTTGGTGGATAACACTTCTACCTGATGCTCACCGTCGATGTCGGCCAGTTCGATAATGGAAATATCAAATGTACCACCACCCAAATCATAGACGGCAACCTTGCGATCACCCTCTTTTTTGTCCATGCCGAAGGCCAACGCTGCCGCAGTGGGCTCGTTGATGATGCGCTTCACATCCAGACCGGCAATCTTGCCCGCGTCTTTGGTCGCCTGGCGCTGTGAATCGTTAAAGTAGGCCGGTACCGTGATAACGGCCTCGGTCACTTCCTCGCCGAGATAATCTTCGGCGGTCTTTTTCATCTTTTGCAGCACACGTGCGGAAATCTCTGGAGCGGCCATTTTCTTGCCGTTGGCTTCTACCCAGGCGTCACCGTTGTCGGCCTTGGTAATTTTGTAAGGCACCAGGTCGATGTCTTTCTGTACTTCGTTATCGGTAAATTTACGACCGATGAGGCGCTTGATGGCATACAAGGTGTTGTGGGGGTTGGTCACGGCCTGACGTTTGGCCGGCGCACCCACGATAACATCGTTGTCATTCGTAAAGGCCACCACGGATGGTGTGGTACGATCGCCCTCTGCGTTTTCGATTACGCGAGGCTCACCGCTCTCCATCACCGCAACACACGAGTTGGTGGTTCCTAAGTCAATGCCGATAATTTTTCCCATGGCTCCAGTTCTCCGCTTCTATTTCTATTCAGTTAAAAGGTGAATACGTTGTAAAAAATGGTTAAAAATACTGTAAAAATTCAGACTCATTTCCAGCTTGTACAGCTAGATATGGGCGAAAAACCCTAATTCAAGTCTGCCCATTCATTTAGCAGCAGGGTTAATTCTCGGCGGCCTCGCTGACCGCCTTGGACACCACCACCATAGCCGGACGCAGCAGGCGATCATTGAGCCGATAACCTTTTTGCATCACCGCCATGACGGTATTGGGTTCATGATCGGCACTTTCCTGCATGGACATGGCCTGATGTTCATCCGGGTTAAAGGTGTCACCGGTGGGGTCAATGGCCTCGATGCCAAATTTTTCCAGTGCCGAGGCCAGCATTTTTAAAGTCAGTTCCGTGCCCTCTTTGAGCTGTGCCGCAACTTCGCCGCTACTCATATCGGCGCCATCGGCCGCCGACAGACCCATTTCCAGGCTGTCTTTAATGGGCAACAGCTCTAACGCAAATTTTTCCAGCGCAAATTTGTGAGCGTTCTCCACGTCCTGCTTGGTGCGGCGACGGGTGTTGTCCATGTCCGCCTTGACGCGCAGCACTAAATCCCAGTGTTCGTCTGCCTTAGCACGGGCATCTTCCAGCAATAGCTGCAAATCGCCCTCTGCCAGCGTTTCCAAATCGCCCTCTATAGTCTCGCCAGTCTCGCCGGTAACTTCTTCGACGGCCTCTTCTGGAATTTCTTTTTTTGCCATACCGTTATTTCTCCACAGACCAAAATTTCAACAAGGTATATATGGACTAATTCCGCTGATTCAAGACCGTGCCCAATAATTTTGCGGTGACGTCCACCACGGGGATGATGCGGTCATAGGCCATTCGCGTGGGCCCAATGATGCCGAGCACACCCAGCACCTCGTCGTTGGTGGAATAGGGGGTGGTGACCACGCTGCAATTGTCCAGCGCCTCGTAACCGGATTCGTGACCGATGAAGATTTGTACTCCCTGCGCATGCAGGGATTTATCGAGCAAATCCAGAATCCCCTGCTTTTCGTTGAACGCATCAAATAGCTGGCGCAGGCGCGGCACATCGGCCATTTCTTCGTAACCCATGAGATTGGTTTCGCCGGCCATGACGTAATCAGTGGGACTGTCGCTGACAGTGTCTTCAACAAACACCTTGTGCGCCATTTCGATGGCCGAGCGCATTAGCCGATCCATATTCGCCTGCGCATTTTCCATTTCTTTGAGCAGGTCGCGCCGCACGGTGCTGATGTTGCGGCCCATGAATTGTGCATTGAGATAGCCGGCAATGCGCTCCAGCTCCGGTAGGGCGTATGCCCGAGAAGTGTGGATTACCCGGTTTTGCACGTCTTTTTCGTTGAATACCAGAATCGCCAGCACGCGGTTTTCGGACAGCGGCAGAAACTCGATTTGTCGCAGCGCTGCGGGTTTTTGCGTGGGCAACATCACCACCCCAGCCATTTGCGTGAAACCGGACAACAGTGACGAAGCCAATTCCACCAGTTGCGACACATCAGATTGTGGCGTGAGCGTGCTAGCCAGGGTCTGCACATCACTGGAGCCCAGCGGCTTGATGGTTAGCAGGTTATCGATAAACATGCGGTAGCCCTGCTCCGTGGGCACCCGCCCCGCCGAGGTGTGGGGTGAATGCACCAGTCCCAGGCGTTCCAGATCCGCCACCACATTGCGCACCGTGGCTGAGCTCAAATCCAGACCTGCATCCTGCGCCAATGACTTGGAACCCACTGGCTGACCTTCGCGAATGTAGCGTTCGATCAACGTTTTTAGTAGCAGCTGGGCGCGCTCACTGATCTGGGCTTCGCTGATCGTTTCGTGATTCGTTGATTCGTCTTCGGTTTCACTCACTCGCGGATTCCTGTGCACACCGTTGTTTTAGCCAGCGATTTTAACCGCCCAGCATATTGTGGTACACCGTTCCAGGCATTTTCTTTTGCGGCTTTTTTGTGGCTTTTGTCGAGCCCATTTGTTGGCCGCATACCAGCAACATGCTAACGTGATGCTGCTGGCTGCATGCCCCTCCCACAACCTGAGAAAGCCCAAAACATGGCAACCAATTTCAACACCATCGGCGTCATTGGCAAACACGGCGCACCGAATACCGGCGGCGTGCTCAAAGAGCTGGTGACCTATTTAAAGCAACGGCAATTAAGAGTGCTGCTGGACAACAGCTCGCTTTCAACCGAAAAGCTGGAGGAAGAGCATGCAGAGCGCGACACGCTGGGAACATCTTGCGATCTGATTATCGTTATTGGCGGCGACGGCACCCTGCTGAGCGCAGCACGCAGCTTGGTGGACTACGAGGTGCCACTTCTGGGTATCAATCTTGGTCGTCTGGGGTTCCTCACCGACGTCCCTCCCCACGACTTGCAGCGCACCCTGGACAAGATTCTCGAAGGCGATTTTCAGGAAGAGCATCGCGCCCTGCTGCACGCTCGCATAATGCGTGACCATCAGCAGGTCAGCGAAAGCGTTGCCTTTAACGACGTGGTGGTGCACACCGGTAGCGTTGCGCGAATGATTGAATTCGAGACCTACATTAACGGGCAATTCATCAACATCACCCGCTCCGATGGGCTCATCGTCGCCACTCCCACGGGATCCACCGCCTACGCCTTATCCGGCGGCGGACCCATTGTCCATCCCTCACTGAGTGCCCTGGTGCTGGTACCCATTTGCCCTCACACCATGAGCTATCGCCCCATCGTGGTGGATGCGGATAGCCGCGTGGAAATTCTGGTGGGTGAGGATAATCAGGCCAGTGCGCAATGTACCTGCGATGGACAAATCGACCTCGGCCTGAAAAATGGCGACAAAGTGGTGATCGAAAAAGTCCAACATCCCATTCGGTTGATTCATCCCTCTAACTACAACTACTACGGTATTCTGCGCGCCAAGCTGCACTGGGGAAAACGGCTGTAAGCCGGCTGCGGGGTACGCAAAAACATGCTGCAACACATTCACATTAGTCACTTCGCCATCGTCGATGAGCTTGCCCTGGATTTCCGGGACGGCATGACCGTGCTCACCGGCGAAACCGGCGCAGGCAAATCCATTCTGCTGGATGCGTTGGGCTTGGCGCTGGGTGATCGCGCCGAATCCGGTACCATTCGCGCCAATGCCGAGCGCGCCGAAGTCAGCACCGAGTTTGACATCAGTACCCTGCCCGCGGTGCAAGCCTGGCTCAATAAACACGAACTGGACGAGGATGGCCAGTGCCTTATCCGCCGCACAATCAGCAAAGATGGCCGCTCCAAGGGCTACATCAACGGCCGTCCCGTGCCCATGCACTCGCTGCGCGAACTGGGCGAGCAGTTGGTGGATATTCACGGCCAGCATGCCCATCAATCGCTGCTCAAACGCGAGGTGCAACGCCAGGCACTGGACGCCTTTGCCAGCAGCCACGATAAAAAACACACCAAGCTGCTCGACGACACCGCGCAAAGCTTCCAGACATGGCAGCAACTCAACAACGAACTGGCAGAGTTGCAGGCCAGCCGCAAACAGCGAGATGACCGACTCGAGCTTCTGCAATATCAGGTGGAGGAATTACGCGTGCTGGATCTCGCGGCTGACGAGCTAACAGGCCTCGAAGCCGAACATGCCCGCCTCGCCAATCTTAACCAACTGCGCGAAGGCGGCGAAGGTATTCTCGCCGGACTCAGTAACGAACAGTCTGGCAGTATCATCGACGGGCTGGATCACCTCAGCACCGAACTCGCGCAATTGCAAACCACCGACTCCACACTGAGCAATGCCAGCGAAGCCCTGCAAGGCGCGGCGATTCAGGCTCGCGAGGCTGCCAGTGAATTGCGTGACTACCTCGATGGCTTGTCGCTGGACCCCGAACGTTTGCAAACCATCGATGAACGTTTGGCATTAATTCACGAACTGGCGCGCAAGCACCACCTGCGCCCTGCTGAACTACCTCCGCTGCTGATTGAGTTGGAAGCCGAACTCAGCGCACTGGAAAATGCCAGCGTGCAATTGGACGAAGTCGCTACGGCGCTC
>CAZXZI010000112.1:0-8780 GCA_964645165.1 uncultured Ectothiorhodospiraceae bacterium | reverse complement strand
GTCTAAACTGTTTGATGCTGACTATGCCTTTATCGGCCTGCTCGACGATGACAATCCCAGAATTATTAACACCCTCGCGGTATTTTCCCACGGCGCAGCTGCAAAAAATATCTCCTATTCTTTGAACAACACTCCCTGCGACGAAGTCGTGGGCGAAAGCACCTGCTGCCATCCTCGTAACGTGCAACAGGATTACCCAAAAGACCAATTATTAATCGACATGGGCGTAGACAGCTACATCGGCTCCCCCCTGTTCAACAGCCACGATCAGCCTCTCGGTTTGATCGTGGTGTTGGACAGCAAACCCATGCAGGAAAACCCACAGCTCACTGAGATTCTGGAAATCTTTGCCTCGCGAGCCTCGGCAGAGATTGAACGTGACAATGTAACCAAGCGACTCGCAAACACTCAGCAAAAATTGGCGCTGCATGTACAGCAAACTCCTCTCGCAGTGATTGAATGGGATACCTGTTTTTGTGTGACCGACTGGAACCCCGCCGCCGAAAAAATCTTCGGTTACAGCAAACAGGAGGCTCTGGGAAAAACGGCTGTCGAGTTGATTATCCCCGATGAATTCCTGCCTCACGTGGATGCCATTTGGCAGGCACTACTGGACAACTGCGGCGGCACGCGTAGTACCAATGACAACATCACCAAAGATGGCGCAACAATCACCTGCGAGTGGTACAACACTCCACTGGTGGCCGATAATGGAGAGGTTGTCGGTGTGGCCTCACTGGTAGCCGACGTGACTGAGCGCATCAACAGCGAGGTTGAACTGGCCGCGCATCGTGGACGTCTGGAAGAACTGGTAGAACAGCGCACCACAGAACTCACCAACATCAACCAGGAACTGGAATCGTTCAGTTATTCCGTCTCCCATGATTTACGCTCACCGTTGAGACATATCGATGGCTTCAGTCAGGTGCTGCAGGAAGACTACGCCGACAAGCTGGGCGCTGATGGTCAGCAGCAACTGGATCGTATTCGCAGCAGCACCCAACGTATGAGTCAGCTGATAGATGACCTGCTGATTCTTTCACGCGTTTCCCGTGGCACTGTAGAGTGTGAACAGCTGAACCTGTCCAGTATGCTGCAGGATATTTTCAACAAGCTACGCCATTATGATGCTGATCGGGAGGTAAGCCTCGACATACAAACGAACGTTCTCACCACGGCAGATCATAGACTAGTGCATGTATTGTTGGAAAACCTTGCCAGCAACGCCTGGAAATACACATCCAAAATAGAGCATGCTAAAATTGACTTTGTCGCAAGCAAGAATAAAAAAGGCGAAACTGTGTTTTGCCTGCGCGACAATGGGGCAGGCTTTGAAATGAAATACGCTGAAAAATTATTCACCGCTTTTAAACGACTGCATTCCGACCGAGAGTTTGAAGGTACGGGGATTGGCCTGGCCACCGTGCAACGCATCATCAATCGACATGCGGGGCAAATATGGGCCGAATCACAAGCGGGGAAAGGCGCTGCCTTTTACTTCACTTTAGGGAATCATGCCACTTAGCAAACCTTCAGCAAGGTCAACCCGCAAAAATCAGGCGCTAATTTTAATACCCTGACAATCGGCCATCAGCTGTTCAACTAATCCTTGCACGTCTCCCGTCACATTTTCATGCACTAACGCATAAATATTACTTGCCTGATCTGTCAGCCTCTGGAAGCCAAAGCCACCCGCGCTACCTTTCAGGTTGTGCATCGCTTGTGCCAGCACATCCCAGTTTTCACCTGCCAGCAATTGATTTACATCATTTATGGTTTGCGGCAAACGTCCAATAAATTCTTCAACCAGAAAAAGATACTCGGGATCGTCTGCCAAATCGGCAGGTAACTCTGGCGTTATCACATCAGCACCTCTGTCTTTTTGTATTCTTGACTTAACACCTGTGTTTTCTTGATCATTTAGATGAATCCATTTTACCGTAATCTGGGTGAATGGCACCTCTTTCATCTGATATCAATATAATGTCAACTGATAAAACATCACCGGCAATCCTACCCTGGACAGCTTTTTTCAATGGGTGTATACCCGTTTCTGTGGTGTGGCAATTCAGCCCGGCGCATGCACCCAGACTTATGGACAAACAACCAATGGAGAAATCTATGCGTACCGCATTCATTTTATTAACCGGCTTATTTTTCTGTCTCGCGCAAACTGCCTTCGCCTCAGAAGCAGACGATATGGCCGCCATGCAGAAGAAGCTCAATGCCGAAACCCTTGATCAGCCCTTTATGGCCGAACAACCCGAAAAGGTTGAGGCCTTTATTCAGGAAGCCATGAAAAAAGGTCTCAAACCCATGGAGTACGATGGCACCCACTGGCGCCGAGGTTACACCTGCCATGACCTGTTACGGTACTCATGGCGGGAATATCGGAACTGTCGGTATTATTACCGCCGAAATGGCTATTATTATCCCTACCCCTAACCCGTGTGTTAGCATTTCGCCACCTACAGTTTCTGCACAACCACGTGGGCTATAAAAACATATTACAAAAAAGCATTTCTACAGGGAGGATGTTATGTTGAATTCTAAAACCTTGTTCCGGCTCCTTTTGCTCGGTGCAATTTTCGCCAGTCTGTACGGCTGTGCAGCCATGCAGGTTTCTATCTCCAAGCGCAATCTTGATGTGCAAACCAAAACCAGCACGGCAATTTTTGTTGATGCCGTCAAGCGTGATAAGCGTACGGTGTACGTCGATATCCGTAGTGGCGTCATGGAGTTTGATCGTCGCGCCTTTAAAAAGGCCGTACTTGCGCAATTTGCAGATAATGACAATGGCTACCGCGTCACCGATGATCCAGATGCCGCAACTTACCATCTAAACATCTTTGTGCTGACACTGGAAAAGGCCAGCCCTACAGCGGCTGAAGCCCAACTGAAAAAAGGCTATGTGGGCGGTAGTGCCATCGTTGCAGGCGCCGCAGCGGGAAGCCTGATGGGCGGGAATAATAGAGGTGGAAAAGCCTTGGGCGGCGCCCTGATTGCCGGCGTCGGAGAGTCCATTGCCAATGCCTTTGTCCAGGACGTGACTTACATGCTGGTAGCTGACGTACAAATCAAGGAAAAAACCCACAATGGGGTCATCGTCCGCAAAGATACCAAGATCAGCACCAGAGAAGGTGATGCCGGCGGCAGCACTCAACGTGTTTCCGAGGCGACCAATCGCAAGGAATACCGTACTCGTATCGTTACCACCGCCAATAAGGCAAACCTGGAATTAGCAGAAGCCCAGGATCTGATGTTCAAAAAGACGGCCTATGCTATGTCTGGATTTTTCTAGACCTTAGCTAAAAATGATTCACCGAGAAAGGGCGCATAAAGCGCCCTTTTTTGTTGCACTTATTATCAGACAACAATTTATCAGGCAACAATGCGGTGAACTGGCAGGCTGGTTACGTGTGGATAAAGCCACCATTGAACTGGAACAGCTAAAAAGACGTGCGGATCACCTGAGTGAATGGCACACAGGTGAAACTACAGAACCAGGTGCTTTAATCTGTAGCATCTGCGGTGAAGAAATTCACTTTCTTAAAACGCGGCACATTCCGCCCTGCCCGAAATGCTATGCAACACTGTTTAAACGTGCCAGCGATTAACGGTCTCTCCAAATGCTCAGTTTAATACACACCAATATCCAGATACGAACGGGCAATCTTCCGAATGGCATTGACATAAGCAGCCATTCGGTAAGTTGTGATTTTTTGGTTGCTTTCCCGCGTAGCGTATATTTCCTGAAAAGCCTGGCGCATGGAGTCATCCAGCCCCGAACGCACTAAATCCAGTTCACTGGCACCCCCATTAATTCGCTCGCGAAACTGGTCGGGCACTCGCTTTCCGGTCACTTCTTCCAACGCATCGATTTGATTCTGCCCGCGAATTTCATCATAGCGCCGTTGCATACGCCCAAAACGTATGTGTGACAAATTACGAATCCACTCAAAATAGGAAACAATCACACCACCTGCATTGGCGTAGGCATCTGGAATAATGCTCACGCCACGTTCGTTGAGTTTTTCATCAGCCGCAAAAGTAATCGGCCCATTGGCCGCCTCAATAATGACATTCGCACTCACTCTGTCCACGTTGCCCAAATTAATCTGGCCTTCCAGAGCTGCAGGGATCAGAATATCGCAATCCATTTCTAGCGCACGCGTGGTGCTTCCTTCTTCATAGCGCCCACCGGGAAAACCACCCAGGGTTTTGTTCTCGACCTTGTAACGATAAGCCTCTTCAACTGCCAGACCTTCATCGTTAACCAACACGCCTTTGCTATCCGCAATGGCAATGATTTTACAACCATCTTCTTCAAACAAAAATTTCGAAGCATGATAGCCCACATTACCGAAACCCTGCACCACCACCCGTTTACCACCCAGGCCGCCTTTTAAACCAGCCTCTTGCACGGCATCCCCGTGTCGAAAAAATTCCTGCAAGGCATATTGCACGCCCCGGCCGGTGGCTTCTGTCCGCCCCCGAATACCACCGTGCTCCACGGGCTTACCAGTCACACAGGCTGTGTAATTAATATCATCTGGATTCAGGTGTTTGTAGGTGTCTGCCATCCAGGCCATTTCACGTTGCCCCGTACCCATGTCTGGCGCCGGCACATTCGTGGCGGGATTCAGAAAATCTTTACGTACCAACTCGAGGGTAAACCGCCGGGTAATCAATTCCATTTCATCCCGATCATATTTACGGGGATCAATCAACAAGCCACCCTTGGAACCCCCAAAAGGCACATCGACGATAGAACATTTATAGGTCATCAATGCTGCAAGGGCTTCGACTTCATCCTGATTAACAACAGGAGCATAACGAATCCCACCTTTAGCTGGCAGACGATGGGTGCTATGCACTGCGCGCCAACCGGAAATAATTTCAATCTTGCCACGAATTTTGACAGGGAACTTAACTTGTAACACGGCATTGCAGGATTTAATGGCAGCCGCCACATCCGGTGACAAATCCATCGCCTCGAGGGCGTGATCTACCATACGATCCACACTTTCGCGAAAAGAAACTTCCTGAACTTGTGCATCAGACATGACCGCCTCCTAACTTTGTTTAAACCGGAATAGCGAACCGGAATATACCTGCAATTCATTCAGCTAATAAATGAATAGCGACAATTTTTAGTAGATATTTAGTGACTGCGAGTGCTTCTTAATGTGCACATGCTCAACGTCAATAGCAGGGCAAACAGCACAGGCCAGTTGCCCATGCGTACATACGGTGTTGCACCCTGCTGCGGTTGAATCTCTCCATCCAGCACTGCTACTTCAAATTGAGGCGACGTGGCTAATACCTTCCCATGGTGGTCAATCACCGCTGACACCCCATTATTGGTCGCACGTAGCATGGGGCGCGCCGTTTCAATCGAGCGCATTCGTGCCATTTGTAAATGTTGGTGTGGTGCAAACGAATCCCCAAACCAGGCATCGTTACTCAGGTTCACCAACAATGATGCTTCTGGCAAGGCGCGAATGGCTTCATCGCCAAAAGAATCTTCGTAACAAATGGACATGCCAATTTTATTGCTGCCCACTTCCAACAGTTTTTGATCCGCAGCTCCGCGGCTAAAATCAGCCATAGGTACTTTCAGGATATCCAACAAACGCCCCAGCACCGATTTAAAAGGAATGTATTCCCCGAAGGGCACCAAGTGTGATTTGCGATAAATTTGCGTGAAGACTTCACCGCTCGCACCCGCCGACAAGCCCACCACACCGTTGTAATATTGATTGTCATTCTGCTCAGACATTATCGGCAAACCAACCAGCAAAGTTGCCCCACCATTCTTGTAGGCTTCGGCCGCCATATTTTCCAGAAAAGATTTTGCCTGGTGATAATAGGCGGGTAGGGCTGTCTCCGGCCAAATGACAATGTCACGATCCCAACGGTCACGGCTCAGTCGCGTGTACAAATCGATAGTCGGGCCGCGCTGCTCGGGACGCCATTTAATATTTTGCGGCACATTACCCTGAATCAAACTGGCCGTTATTGGCGCGCCCTTGGGCTGAGACCAGGTCACTTGTGTCAGGCCACCGGCGACTAACCAAAGTCCGACAAAACTCAGCAACGCAATGACCCGTGATCGTTTTCTTTCGATAATAGCAAAAACCAACAAACCCGCACTCAATGCCGCCGCCCAAGAAATGGCGTACACACCCAGTAGCGGTGCAATACCGACCAACGGCGAATCTGTTTGACTATAACCTAAACTCAGCCATGGGAAACCGGTAAAAAGCCAACCACGCACCCATTCAAAAAACACCCAAAGCGCGGGCGCAAGCACTAACAAATAAAGTCGATCACTAAGCGATGAAAAATATCGGCGTGAAACCCAACCTAACAAGGCCGGATAGAGCGCAAGCAGAAACACAAACAACAATGTGGTTGCCGCGGATAGCATCAGACCCATCCCGCCAAAGCGGTAACAACTGACCGCCACCCAGGAAATGCCCACGCCGAACAGACCCACGCCAAACCAATAACCACTGATTAATGCTTGATGGGGAGATGCCCGCAACCAGAAATAAAACAACACGGCGGGAGATAAAATAGCGAGAGGGAAGAAATCAACCGGAGAAAATGCCAGCGGCAACCCAGCACCTGCAAACAGGCACATGACATACTGACGGATATTAATCGTTGCTGCCCATTGCGTTATTTTCGCCATCATCGCCAGCGCGGGAAGGATTGATTGCGTCCACAGGGAGAATATTTAATTGCAATAAATGAATCTGTCGACTATCAGCACGCAACACCTTAAACGCGAAACGTCCAATACTGCACTGCTCATCGCGCTCTGGCATGCGACCAAACTCGCGCATTAACAAGCCACCAATGGTATCCACCTCTTCATCGCTAAGGTCGGATTCAAAGTATTCATTAAATTCATCAATGGGCGTCAAGGCCTTTAACGTGTACTGCTGATCGGAATGTTTGACGATAAAGGCATCATCTTCAAAGTCGTGTTCATCTTCGATATCACCAACAATCTGTTCTATCACATCTTCGATGGTAACCAACCCTGCCACACCACCATATTCGTCAACCACGATGGCCATGTGATTACGGTTGGCGCGAAAATCCTTGAGCAAAATATTCAGTCGCTTGCTTTCCGGGATAAACACTGCAGGACGCAACAAATCATTCATTTTGAATTTAAGGTCGGCGCCCTCCGCCGATTGCGCATCACGCTCACCCATGTAGGCCAGCAAATCCTTGGCCAGCAAAATACCGATGATTTCATCTCGTGAGTCACCCACTACAGGAAAACGCGAGTGCGCAGATTCAATCACCATAGGCAAAAAAGTTTCTGGCAAAGCAGACTCATTCACCACGATCATTTGTGAACGCGGCAACATCACGTCGCGCACCTGCATGTCCGCAACGGTAAGCACACCCTCGATCATTGTCAGGGCATCATGATTCAACAAACCTTGCTTTTCGGCATCACGCAGAAGCGCCGCAAGTTGAGTGCGATCTTTTGGTACAGAAGAAAATGGTTTATTCAGCAGGGATTGCTTGAGCCGGCCGAGCCAGGAATCGTGCTGCTGCCCCTGTTTACTATGATTAGTAGTGGTAGCGTCACTGGGTTGATTTTCACTCATAAAGGTTTTGCGTGCTCTGATGGCGGTTGTTCATTATACAGGCGTGGGATGAATTCACGAATAGGGGTTCGCATAACCCAGTTCAGCGAGCACAGCGACTTCCAGTCTTTCCATTTGTTGCGCCTCATCGTCTTGAAGATGGTCGTAACCCAACAAATGCAGGGTACCATGCACGATCATGTGCGCCCAATGCGCGACAAGTGCCTTGCTCTGCCCAACCGCTTCTCGTTTCACCACAGCGGCACACACCACCACGTCACCCAGTGACGATTCCCCGGCCGCCGCTGGCATGCCCGGCGGCCATTCAAATGGAAATGATAAGACATTGGTTGAGCCGGTCTTTTGTCGATATTGCTCATTGAGTTGGGTGATTTCATCAAGTTCGACAATACGCACTGTCATTTGTGTTGCCGCCAAGTTTGCATTGGCATGTTGCAACGCAGCGTTCGCCCAGGTGTGAATCTGTTCGATATCGGGCACACCTTGCTTTGCGGCAGCATCCACCGCTATTTGCACGTCCACCTGCACCTTCAATCCTTTTGACTCTCGGCCTGTTGGGCCTCGCTCTTTTCATAGGCTTCGTAGGCCAGAACGACCTTTTGCACCAGCGGGTGGCGCACCACATCCTTCGCCTGAAAGAAGGTAAAGCTGATGCCCTTCTCGCCCTTCAAAACATCGATTACGTGACGCAAACCGGAACGTATATTTTTGGGCAAATCCACCTGCGTCACGTCGCCAGTGACCACTGCGGTGGAACCAAAACCGATGCGCGTCAAAAACATTTTCATTTGTTCGACCGTGGTATTTTGTGCTTCGTCTAAGATGACGTACGAATCATTGAGTGTGCGACCACGCATGTAGGCCAACGGCGCTACTTCAATCACATTGCGCTCAATGAGTTTGTCGACACGTTCGAAGCCCAGCATTTCATAGAGCGCGTCGTAAAGCGGACGTAAGTAGGGGTCGACTTTTTGCGCAAGATCACCGGGCAAAAAACCCAGCCGTTCGCCTGCCTCCACGGCGGGGCGCACCAACACAATGCGTTGCACGGTTTGTTTTTCCAGCGCTTCCACCGCACAGTCAACCGCCAGATAGGTTTTACCCGTACCGGCAGGACCCACACCAAAGTTGATGTCATGAGTG
>CAZXZI010000111.1:2876-8858 GCA_964645165.1 uncultured Ectothiorhodospiraceae bacterium | reverse complement strand
GTTGTCATTGGTGCTGGGTTTGATGTTAGGCGTGTTTGCAGCGTTTTTTGCCGAGTTTTTGACCAAGGTGCGCAGTCAAAGCGCTACCGTGTAAACTGTCAGAAAATACACTCTATAAACTAATCCTGGTTCTCTCTGGTTTCCCATGAAAATCCAACCCGTAATCCTTTCCGGTGGTGCTGGTACGCGCCTCTGGCCGTTGTCCCGCGAGCAATATCCCAAACAGCTATTGGCCTTTCAGGGTGAGTTCACCCTGCTGCAACAAACGGCGCAACGTTTGGAGGGTTTGTCGGCCGTGGTGGGTCGGGTTGCCGAGCCGATGATCGTCTGTAACGAGCAGCATCGTTTTTTGGTTGCGGAGCAACTGCGTGCCATTGATCATGAGCCTGCCGACATCCTCTTGGAACCCGAAGGCCGAAATACCGCGCCGGCACTGACGGTAGCGGCATTGGCCTGCCTTAACCGGGATGATGACCCCGTGCTACTGGTGATGCCCGCCGATCACGTCATCGCCGATACCACGGCTTATCATGCGGCGGTAAAAACCGCCGCCGAACTGGCGGATGAGGGTGTTCTGGTCACCTTCGGTATTGTGCCCACGGCCGCAGAAACCGGCTTTGGTTACATCCGCAAAGGCGTCCCACTCGCTGACAACTCGACGCTGTCTTATCAGCTAGACAGCTTTGTGGAAAAGCCCGACACAGAAACCGCGCAGGCTTACATGGTGTCCGGCGAATACCTGTGGAACAGCGGCATGTTCGTGATGCGTGCCTCGGTGTGGGTTGAACAGCTGACTCATTTTCAGCCGCAAATGGTAGACGCCTGCCGGCGGGCCTTGGCACAGGCGGATAAAGATCTGGATTTTTTCCGGCTCGGTGTCGATGCCTTCAAGTCCTGTCCCAGCGACTCCATCGACTATGCCGTCATGGAAAAGTTGGGTGCAAAGGCTGATGGCGAAGTGCTGGCCGCAGTCGTGCCGTTGGATGTCGGCTGGTCTGATCTGGGCACATGGTCGGCAATTTGGGACGTGGGTGAATCCTGTGCTGATGGCAACGTCAGTAAAGGCGATGTGTTAACCCACAATTGCAGTAACAGCCTGTTTCATTCGGAACATCGCTTGGTGGCCGGTGTAGGTCTGGACGATATTCTGGTAGTGGAAACGGCGGATGCGGTGATGGTGGCGCACAAAGACCACGCCCAGGATGTAAAAAAAATTGTTGAGCAGCTCAAGGCTGACGGACGTAGCGAACGTGTGGTGCACCGGCAAGTGTATCGCCCCTGGGGTTCCTACGAAGGGGTGGATGCCGGGGAGCGTTTTCAGGTCAAGCGCATCGTGGTCAAACCAGGTGCCGCGCTGTCCTTGCAGATGCATCATCACCGGGCCGAGCACTGGATAGTGGTGACGGGAACGGCGCGGGTCACCTGCGGAGAAAAGGAATTCCTGTTGTCGGAAAATCAATCCACTTACATCCCCATTGGCGAAAAACACCGACTGGAAAATCCCGGCTCGGTGCCGCTGGAGATTATCGAGGTACAGTCCGGCGGTTATCTGGGTGAGGACGATATCGTTCGTTTCGAAGATCGCTATGGCCGTGACGAAAAGGGTCAGAATGAGAGTTCGACAAGCTAGTCAGGCCGCGAATTGAAAGGCGATGAAACTGGGGGTAGAATAACTCGTTTTTTCGCCGATACATCAATCGGTTAGTTATTAAGGGCAAGGAAAACAAACACAATGGCGAATTCGCACCTATTTACCTCAGAATCCGTTTCCGAGGGGCATCCCGACAAGGTCGCAGACCAGATATCTGACTCCATTCTCGATGCTATCTTCGAGCAGGATACCGCGGCACGCGTAGCCTGTGAGACTATGGTCAACACCGGGATGGTGGTGATTTCCGGTGAGATTACGACGTCGGCCTGGGTCGACATGCAGGCCGTGGTACGCGAAACCGTGAAACGTATCGGTTATAACAGCTCAGACATGGGTTTCGATTACGAGTCCTGCGCGGTGCTCACTTCCATCGATAAACAGTCTGCCGACATTGCCATGGGCGTGGATGAAACCGAGGCCCATGAGCAGGGTGCCGGCGACCAGGGCTTGATGTTTGGTTACGCCAGCAACGAGACAGACGTGTTGATGCCGGCGCCTATCACCTATGCCCACCGTTTGGTGAAACGACAGGCCGAAGTGCGCAAAAATGGCACCTTGCCCTGGTTACGACCAGATGCGAAAAGCCAGGTGACCTTCCTTTATGAGGACAACAAGCCTGTGGGCATTGATGCCGTTGTGCTTTCAACCCAACATAGCGATGACATTGATACCCCATCCCTGCGTGAAGCGGTAATGGATGAAATCATTAAACCCGTATTGCCCGAAGCATGGCTGACGGCGAATACCAAATTCCACATCAATCCCACCGGTCGTTTTGTGGTTGGTGGCCCGGTAGGTGATTGCGGCCTCACTGGTCGCAAGATCATTGTTGATACCTACGGCGGCATGGCACGTCATGGCGGTGGAGCTTTTTCCGGCAAGGATCCGTCCAAGGTAGATCGTTCTGCCGCATACGCGGCTCGTTACGTGGCGAAAAATATCGTCGCTGCAGGTTTGGCAGACCGTTGTGAGATTCAGGTATCCTACGCTATCGGTGTGTCCGAACCGACGTCTATCAGTGTTGAAACGTTTGGCACCGGTAAGGTTGATGACAGCCGTATTGTAGAGTTGGTGCGTGAGCACTTTGATCTGCGTGCCGGTGGCCTGGTGAAAATGCTCGACCTGCTGCGCCCCATTTATGGTGCGACGGCAGCCTACGGACATTTCGGTCGTGAAGATGAGGGCTTCCCCTGGGAAGTCGTTGACAAGGCCGACGCCCTGCGCGATGCCGCCGGGGTTTAAAAGATAGGACTGAGTGCTAAGGACTTAGGGCTTAGTTAAAAGACTGGAGCCAGGGATGAATGGCACTTAACTTAAGCTTAAAATTACCGTCATCCCGGCGCAGGCCGGGATCCAGTACTGATGGTTGTCGCTACATCTCTGGATTCTGGCCTCGGTAACTGCTCCTGCGTTACTCTACCTCCTGCATCCATGCAGTCGTGCGCCGGAATGACGGGTGAAGTGGCTATATATATGGGGTTTTAGGCTTAACTAAGCGCCATTCGGATCAGATTCGGTGAGCCAGTGTTTCAGTCATGTCGAACGTAGCAGAAGGTTTCGATAGGGCGGGTCGGGCTGAATTTCACCAGTTTTTGGTTATTGCCAAAGGTTCATGTGCAGAAGTTTAGGGCGCAGCTCTATGTAGCGTTAGATGCTGAGTATGTCAGCAAAGAACAATTTGATAAAATGTACGCAGTGGCTGAAGAAACGGGACGTATTGTCAACGGACTTCGTGTAGCTGTAGAACGACAGAGAGATGAGCAGAGAGGTTGATACTTACGTCCTTTCACCTCAGTTCTCAGTCCTCAGTCCTTTTTTAAATGCATCTTTTGAGGAGCGCTGCAGCGGTGTTTTTACTACAACCGCGAGGCTCAAAAGATGCCATTAACAAGTAGTAACGGTGCTCATTCAACCTTTTGGGAAACCTGTATCCGTCATTCTGGCGAAGGCCGGAATCCAGAAAGCTGATTAAATGCGATTGGACTCTGGTTGTCATCGGAGTGGCGAATAAAGAACTTAATCAGGTTTCCCTTAGACAATGTAAAAAGGAAAAGGAAAATGAATATGAACGCTGTTGTTGATTCCGGTTTTACCGATTTTAAAGTTGCTGATATCGCCCTCGCGGAATGGGGACACAAAGAAATCGCCATTGCCGAAACGGAAATGCCGGGCCTGATGGCCTTGCGTGAAGAGTTCGGTAAAGACCAACCGCTCAAGGGCGCCCGCATCATGGGTAGCCTGCACATGACGATTCAAACCGCTGTACTGATCGAAACCCTGGTTGCCCTGGGTGCTGAAGTGCGTTGGGTGTCGTGTAATATTTATTCCACACAGGATCATGCCGCTGCCGCCATTGCCGCGCAGGGCATTCCAGTTTATGCCTGGAAAGGCGAAAGTATCGAAGAATACTGGTGGTGCACCGAGCAGGCCTTCAACTGGCCTGATGGCAAATTACCCAACATGATTCTTGACGATGGCGGCGATGCCACGCTACTCGTACACAAAGGTGTCGAGTTCGAAAAGGCCGGTGCCGTGCCGGATGCCAAAGCCGGCGATAATGAAGAATATGTCGCCATTCTCGACGTGCTACGTCGTAACTTGCCCACAGACAATACCAAATGGACGAAGATCGTCGACAGCATCAAGGGCGTGACTGAAGAAACCACCACCGGCGTGCATCGTTTGTACCAAATGGTAGAAAAGGGTGAACTGTTGTTCCCTGCCATGAACGTCAATGACTCGGTGACCAAATCCAAGTTCGACAATCTCTACGGTTGTCGTGAATCTTTGCTGGACGGCATCAAGCGCGCTACCGACGTGATGATCGCCGGCAAGATTTGCGTGGTGCTAGGTTACGGCGATGTAGGCAAGGGCTGCGCGCAGGCCTTCCGCGGCATGGGCGCTACCGTGTGGGTCACCGAGATCGATCCTATTTGTGCACTGCAAGCCGCGATGGAAGGATACCGCGTGGTGGACATGAACAAGATCGCTGATCAGGGTGACATCTTCGTCACCACCACCGGCAACTTCGATGTCATCGACCATGACCACATGGCCGCGATGAAAAACGAAGCTATTGTCTGCAACATCGGCCACTTTGATTCCGAGATCAACATCGCCTCACTGGAAAAATACGAGTGGGTGGAAATCAAACCGCAAGTGGATCACGTTATTTTCCCTGACGGAAAACGGATCATCGTATTGGCCAAGGGCCGTCTGGTGAATCTGGGTTGTGCTACCGGCCACCCCAGCTTCGTGATGTCTGCCTCGTTCACTAACCAGGTATTAGCGCAAATGGAATTCTTCAATGATGGCGACAAATACAAAAATGAAGTTTATGTATTGCCAAAAACATTGGATGAAAAGGTTGCACGTCTGCATTTGGAAAAGATAGGTGTGAATCTTACTGAATTATCGCAAGAACAGGCGGATTATATTAATGTGTCAGTAGACGGACCTTATAAGCCGGGGCATTACCGCTACTAGGACTATGAGTCATGTTGCCTAAATTACAATATGTGCTGGAGGCTCAACCGGATCTTGATCTAGCAGTGCTTGTTGGCAGTCAAGCAGAGGGGAGAGCTCGCCCTGAGAGTGATTGGGATATTGCAATTCAGTGGAATCGTGAACTAACAATGCTTGAGAATTTGGCTAATACTGAAACACTGCGGCGCTTGTTGGCTACAGCAATAGGGATTGAGGAAGATCGTGTGGATTTGATTGACCTGCCGGGTGCAGGGCTCGCTATGCGAGCCCTAGTTGCTGAAGAGGGTGTGCCATTGAAAGGAGAAAACAGCTTGGTCTGGAATCATTTTCTTGGGCGAACATGGCGCGAGCTGGAAACCTATGAATGGGAAAAACAATATGCGGCTTGATCTTTATCAGGCAGAAACGGCACAAATTGCGAAGGAGCAGAGCTCTCTGCTGGATGAAGCACGGCAGCAATTGCAGAAAGGAGGAAGGCTTTCACGTCTGGAAGAAAATGGTGTTCTACATGCTTTGCAAATACTGGTTGAAAATGCGATCGGCAAGGCTAAGCAGATTCTTAAGGCGAATGACGAGCCAGTACCAGTTTCTGCATACGATGCATTGGCAGCACTGGCACGTATAGAAGTGATTAACGCGGAAGATTTGCCAGCATGGAATGCCGTTATCGGATTGAGAAACCGCATAGTACACGAATATATGAATATTGATGTGAGCCGTGTCCTTGAGTTTGTACAGGTGGATCAACATCGTTTTGTGGTCGAGTTTTTGTTGACCTCGATCAGCCCTAAGCCCTAAGCCCTAAGCCCTAAGCCCTAAGCCCTAAGCCCTAAGCCCTAAGCCCT
>CAZXZI010000111.1:0-2776 GCA_964645165.1 uncultured Ectothiorhodospiraceae bacterium | reverse complement strand
AAATTATGCAATCACAAAAAAAACATAAGCCACAATTTAGCATTGAATTTTTCCCTCCAAAAACAGAAGAGGGGAAAATCAAGCTACGTAAAACAAGAGAAGAGTTGGCTAAGCTCAATCCTGCCTATTTCTCCGTGACTTATGGTGCAGGCGGTAGTACCCAACAAGGTACGTTGGACACTGTGCTAGAAATTAAAAAATCCGGTAACGATGCTGCGCCACATTTGACCTGTATTGGTTCAACCAAACAAGGCGTACGCGAACTTTTACAAACGTATATCGACAATGACATTCATCGCATCGTCGCACTTCGCGGCGACATGCCCTCAGGCACGCATGACATGGGTGAGTTGCGTTATGCGAATGAACTAGTGGAATTCATTCGTGCCGAGACTGGTGATCACTTTCATATTGAAGTGGCGGCCTACCCCGAGTTTCACCCCCAAGCTAAAAGCGCCAAGACGGATCTCGAACATTTCAAGCGTAAAGTTGATGCTGGGGCCAACAGCGCTATCACACAATATTTCTACAATGCGGATGCCTATTATCGTTTCGTGGATGATTGCGAAAAGATGGGGCTGGATATTCCCATCGTGCCGGGCATCATGCCCATTACCAATTACAAAAATCTTGCCCGCTTCTCTGACATGTGTGGCGCAGAAATTCCCCGCTGGATTCGCAAACGCCTGGAAGACTTTGGCGATGATGTGGAATCCCTGCGTGCTTTCGGCCACGAGGTCAGCACCCAACTGAGCCAGACCCAGCTGGAGCAGGGTGCTCCCGGTCTGCATTTCTACTGCATGAACCAGGCGGGGCCTACCCAGTCCATTTGGCGGGAAGTCGTTAAGGACTAAGCCGTAGGGTGGGCATGCTTCAATGCCCACATAGAACATTTGGCCATCGCGTGGGCACAAAACACGTGCCCACCCTACGCTGAGTCCTCAGCACTTAGTCCTAAGCCCTCCGGCCCATGGCCGGAAGTCCTTGACCCTACAAAGAATACAGGCTCTAATACGCAAGCCGTTCAACCCGTGAACACAGTTGAGTAGGGTGGGCACAGCCCACCACGAGATGCATTCAAACCCATGCCCCACGAAGAAACCCACTACCGCATCTTCAAACTCATCGAGGCCCAGCCTGATATCAGTCAGCGCCAACTCGCCCAGGCTCTTGGTATCAGCCTCGGCAAAACCAATTATTGCCTCCGTGCGCTGATCGAAAAAGGCCAGGTGAAAGCACGTAACTTCCAGCGCAACCCCAGCAAGAGAACCTACGTTTATCTACTAACTCCAAAAGGCATCGAAGAAAAAGCCCAGCTCACGGCACGTTTTCTCAAACGCAAAATGACTGAATACGAGGCACTTAAAGTTGAAATCGAACAACTGAAAGACGAGGTGGATAGTTTGGAGGGTTTATTTGCAGGAGGCGTTGAATAACATGGGCAGACTTGTTATCTCCGTCGGGTGTAAACAATGCGTGTAATTGGCAAACGAAAAATTCGTCCAATAATGGAGAAAGCTTCCGGAGTCCTGTTAAAACAGGGAGCTGTTTTTAATGATGAAATACATCGGTTGCCAACTGGAGCCGTTACTTATTTCCCTAAAGGGGTTTATCGTTATAAAACGAATGAAGAGGCAAATGCCCACTGGGATTTATGCTTGATTGAAGGGATGGCTAGAAATGCCAGAAAATGAATATAGTTGGTTGGCTGCTCTCGAAGATTTAATGATATTAGACAAAATGTTTATGCTCTTTGACTTTTCTATTCAAAGTCGAGGCTTGGAACGTGAAGTGTAGTCATATTTTATTCAGCGGCCATGCAGTGAGGCGCATGTTCCAGCGAAGTATTAAACGGCCGGATATAACTGATATTGTTGTTGCAGGAGAAATTATTGCCAGTTACCCGGATGATCAGCCACATCCCAGTTTTCTGTTGCTGGGTCTCTCAGACGAGACACCAATGCATGTAGTGGTAGCACAAAACCGGCAAGACAATGTATGCATGGTTGTTACCGCGTATATTCCGGACAACAAGCTATGGGATGACGGCTTTAGAAAGAGGAAAACATAATGCAATGCGTAATCTGCAAACAAGGCGAAATGCAGCCAGGAACGGCGACAGTCACACTGGAGCGTGGAGACACCACCGTGGTGATCAAGGGTGTGCCGGCCGATGTCTGTGAAAATTGCGGTGAATATTATCTCTCCGAAGAAATGACAGACAGAGTTCTAGCTATGGCAGAAGAGGCCGTTGCTCATGGGGCAGAAATTGAAATATTGCGATTTGCAGCCTGAGGCACAGTAATAGATAGATGCGAAAAAATAAACAGTCATCGTCAGCCTCAGCCGAATCAATGCCCCCCGTCAGAGCCTGCCCCGCGAAGTGCTTTGGGTATCCCGGCGCAGGCCGGGATCCAGGGTTTAGAGCACCGTAGGTCACGTTGCGAAACTACGTGACAACGAAGCTGTTAATATAATCACCGTAGGTCACGTTGCGAAGCTACGTGACAATGAAATTGAAATACAAACAACCACCATGCGAAAACCAAACACCGTAATCATCACCGGCGGCGCCGGCTTCATCGGCTCCGCAGTGGTCCGGCAGTTCATCAACAAAACCGACACCACCGTCGTCAACGTCGATGCGCTCACCTATGCCGGCAACCTGGATTCCCTGGCATCGGTCTCAGACAACCCGCGTTATTTCTTTGAACATGCCAACATATGCGACAGGGCTGCGATGGAGCGAATCTTTCGGGAATACCAACCCGATGCC
>CAZXZI010000110.1:0-8967 GCA_964645165.1 uncultured Ectothiorhodospiraceae bacterium | reverse complement strand
CACCGTGGGATCGTGAATGTCATCGTCCTTCAAGGCCGAGCCGCGATCCTTGGGTGGAATAAAAAGGCGATTAAAGGAATTGGGGTTCTTCGCTGCCTTGGCCGCCACTGCCCCGGTGGTAAAGAAGACAGCGAATACGACGAATAGCGTAAGGACAAGCCGAGATAGAATAGTGGTATGAATAATCTGCATTATCGTTTTCATTTCGGCGCCCTCATCACACTCTTGTGTATCTGAGTGGGTGTATTGGGAAGCGCAGAATGACAGAGGTCACAATTCTCCACCGACCAGGCAATCTCCCCATTATGGCAAGCACCACAGTATTCACCGTTGATAATATTCAGCATATTAACCTTGCTGCCACCCGCCTTAAACGGAAAGCCAATATCACTGTGACAAGACTTGCAGGCAAAGCGCATGCGATGAAACCAATGTGGAAAAATAACTGGGCGAATTCCATTCGCGTCTGAGTAATTATTAAGCACAATGTCGCCGTATTCAGCATACACATTGGGACTTGCCAGACTGCCTGCCAATAGCGTAACCGCCATCAACATGCCGGCCAATACAGAACTCATATTTTGGCGAGGCAATCTCCTCCCACGCAATGATCCGTTACCCATGTCTCCCATCCTTTTTGTATTTTTTTCTGAGCTAAATTATCAGGTATTTTCACAGAAATATTATTCGAAGAACCAACCACAATTAGACATAGTTTTAGACTGCTTATGGATTTACCGCAACCCAAATAACAATGATGAAGGGATAAATTAAACTTGAGTTAGAGGGAAGAAAAAACCGGGTACTTGGCGAAACCTGCCAAAGCACAGCCCAGGCCAACGAACCCCATGTGAATCATCACGGTTGAAATGGCTAGCCCTGCTCCAGCAAGTTGCGTAGATCGATGATGGCGGCATTGGCGCGCGAAATATAATTCGCCATGGTCAGCGAATAATTACTAAGCAGACCAAAGCCCGAGCCGTTCAATACCACCGGGCTCAGGGTAGACTCCTGCGTGGCTTCCAGCTCGCGGATAATTTGTCGTAACGACACCACGGCATTCTTCTTTTGCAGCACTTGCTGAAAATCTATTTCAACGGCTGCGAGTAAATGGATCAGCCCCCAAGAGGCACCCCGCGCCTCATAAAACACGTCATCAATTTCAGTCCACGGCGTTTTTACCATAACCGTAATTGGCGTCCCTGTGGATTGCTGTGCCTCGGCATCATTCGCCAGATCCGTATTCACCCGAACCTGTCCCACACTGGCACTGAGTCTCTGGGACAGGCTCCCCAAACGCTTACTAACAATCTCCAGATATTGTTTCAGATTATCCGCCCGTGCAAAAAACTGCGCATCCCGCGCCTTAGTATCGGAGAGACGGGTAAGGTACTGCTTGAGACCCTTAATGGCTTTCTTATACTCACCTTCCGTGGAAGGCAGAATCCAGGAATTATTATCGAAGTTAAATAAGGGTTCTGCGATGGATAGATCCTTGTCTTCCAAAGACTGCGATTGAGAACGCGACCAGTGATTCCGTAACGCGCCGCTGGCATCCCGAACCATGACCAAGGCACCATATTCCCAGTTAGGGATGTTATCCATGAACCAGCCGGGCGGTGCAATATCATTGGACAGATAACCGCCCCGTTTGTATAGCAGGGTCTCGGCAATATGAATGATAGTGGATGTGGTCACTACGCCAACCACCTTTTCAGCATCCATTGATAGCACAATGCTGGCCGCTGCCTGGCGCACATCAAAACGATCCGGCTCGGTGTTCCACCAAAAACCCAGGAAGAGGACAACCACCAAGTAAGTGGCGCACAACAGTCCCACCGCCCAAACCACACCTTTTTCCTTGAGTGTTGTCGGGTGATAGAGCTTTATAATTCGCTGGCTTAGATCAACTATTTTATTCTTCAGTTCAGACATGGTAGACCGTTCGTTTCCTGGGAGAGGTTGACAGTAGCTTACTGTATAGCGTCATTGAATGGGCAAATTTATGAATGCTGACAAAATGACCAAGCCTTACCCGTCAATGCGTGGCTTTCTCGCCCCAGATCGACTTCAGGCGCTGGTCACGCCCGCAGTTCCAGCGATAAAACTTGTAACGAACCGGGCTCTTTTTATAAAAATCCTGGTGGTAACCCTCATCACCTTTGATGGGATAAAAGGTACTCGCATCCAGAATTTGGGTGACGATCTTTTGATTGGGGAATTGTTTGACCACGGACTGACGTGAGCTTTCTGCCTGTTTTCTTTCTGCTTCATTGGCGACAAAAATTACACTCAGGTAACTGTGGCCTTTATCGCAGAATTGTCCTTTGTCATCAAAGGGGTCAACGTTCACCCAGTAATAATCCAACAGTTCTTTGTAGCTGACTATTTTTGGATCGTAGCTAATCTCAACCGCTTCATAATGACCCTGGTGGTTACCGTTGTAGGTTGGATTTTTTAACCTGCCACCGGTGAACCCCGACACCACATCCGTGACCCCTTTGAGTTTTTCAAAATCGGATTCCATGCACCAGAAGCAACCACCGGAAAGTACCGTTTTATCGGCGAGAACATTTGCGCTAATCAGTTGTAAGCCCACCAGCAACATCCAGGAATATTTTTTCTTTGCGCTCATCTTCGGCCACCTTTTTAGCAATAAAAAGGCTCCCTGAGGAGCCTGAATAATATTTGTGGTTCGTCTCTTCGAAAAACCTTAACTCTCGTCGAAATTCCCGTACTGCATCAAGCGTTCGTAACGGTTATCCAACAGCTTATCCAGTGAAATACTTTCCAACACTTCCAGGTTTTCACTCAAGGCATTTTTTAGATTCAAGGCAACGGCGTCCATGTCCCTATGCGCACCACCCAATGGCTCAGCAATAATTTGGTCTATTAAGCCGAGCTCTTTAAGTCTGTCGGACGTGATGCCCATAGCCACAGCTGCATCCGCGGCTTTCTCTGCACTCTTCCACAAAATAGTTGAGCAACCTTCGGGAGAGATCACTGAGTAGGTACCGTATTGCATCATCATCACCCGATCACCCACACCAATGGCTAATGCGCCACCGGAACCGCCTTCACCAATTACGGTGCAAATGATTGGCGTTTTGAGTTGTGACATCACAAACAAGTTTCTGGCGATGGCTTCTGACTGGCCACGTTCTTCAGCATCGATACCCGGGTAAGCACCAGGTGTGTCGATGAAGGTGAGGACAGGCATTTTGAAACGCTCCGCCATTTCCATCAGACGCAATGCTTTGCGATAGCCTTCGGGGCGCGGCATGGCAAAATTACGTTTCAGTTTTTCTTTGGTGTCGCGACCTTTTTGTTGACCGATTACCATCACCGGCTTGCCGTCCAGTCGCGCTATGCCGCCGACGATGGCCTGATCATCCGCAAACGCACGGTCACCGTGCAGTTCCTGAAAGTCGGTAAAGATGCGCTCGATGTAGTCCAGCGTGTAGGGACGCAGCGGATGACGCGACATCTGCGAGATTTGCCACGGGTTCAGGTTGGAGAAAATGGACTCCGTCAGCTCCTGACTCTTGCCCTGCAGGCGGGAAATCTCCTCGGAAATATTAATCTCCGCATCGGAGCCCACGTAACGCAGCTCCTCGATCTTGGCTTCCAACTCGGCGATGGGCTGTTCAAATTCTAGAAAATTCAGATTCATCGGCAGTGGCTCATAGTTCCCGGTTGAAAAAGGGCATTTTACCCGGTTTGGCGCGTGGATGCCTCCCCCCCTTGAGGAACGATCCGGTCATCCGTGTGAATACCGGTGAAACCTCTCAGCGCCAAGCGCAAAGTCCGCCCACACAATACATGCTGTGCCTGCGTTGTCGCTTCTCCGGCATGAGGCTCAGCGCACAGTGCAGAGAAAGCACCTCGTGAGTTACCGTACCGACTGGCCAGAATCCCCAGTAAAGAGTTCCAACGTATGTAAGGGTCACCACATTCTCCCTGTGTTTGCAGACGCCGGCATTATGCTCGCGCTCCATTTAGAGGCATTACACAAATTTAAGTCGGGCATACGCCTCATTCTAGTGCGACAAGTATATTTATTGAGAACATAGCCAAGAATGACAACTTTTAATTATTCATTATCAATAGGTTAAGTAACATCGAATTTTTGGCAAGTCCTGTGCATAGAACCTTGCGATTAATCTCACAAACCACTAAGCACAGCGCTAATTAGTCATCACTAGCCTTGTCGGGAGGAAAAAATGTCGTACTTAGAACCATCAGAATTCGTCACCAAAATGGTGGACGCGGGTGAGTCCAAAATTTACATGTCAACGAAGGACACCCTCATTCGCGCATTTATGGCGGGCGCTGTACTGGGCCTGGCAGCCATCTTTGCGATTACCGTTGCCGTCAAAACAGGTTCGCCATTAGTGGGAGCCTTACTCTTCCCTGTTGGCTTTATCATGCTGTACCTGATGAAATTTGATCTGTTAACCGGGGTGTTCACCCTGGTGCCGCTGGCATGGCTGGACAAAAGGCCGGGCGCAACACCTGCTCAGGTGCTACGAAACTGGGGGCTGGTTTTTATCGGCAACTTTGCCGGCGCATTGACCGTGGCCTTTCTCATGTCCTTCATTCTCACCTACGGATACAGTACCGATGGAGGTGCTATCGCCACAAAAGTGGGCCACATTGGTGAGGCCAGAACCTTAGGCTATAAATCACATGGGTTTGATGGCTGGCTCACCATTTTCTTCCGTGGCATGTTATGCAACTGGATGGTTTCCATGGGCGTGGTTGGCGCAATGATCTCGACATCAGCAACAGGAAAAATCATGGCCATGTGGATGCCGGTGATGCTCTTCTTCTTTATGGGCTTCGAGCATTCCATTGTGAATATGTTTCTGTTTCCATTTTCAATGATAATGGGTGGCGGCTTCACGGTTGGCGATTACTTCATGTGGAACGAGATACCCACGGTCTTAGGTAACCTGGCCGGTGGTTTGGTATTTGTCGGACTACCCTTGTACTACACGCATGTACGCACCTGCCCTGATCGTCAGTTAAGCAAATAATTGCCTGGCAAGAATGAAATCTCGGTCCTGTTTAAAACCGGGCCGAGATTTTTAATACCATGACAAACCAATTGTGCATATCGATCGGGCAGCGATCGGATAAAGGGCGGAAGAAAATCAATCAGGATTTTCATGGCGCCTATGTCCCTGACGAACCACTGCTCACCTCAAAAGGGATCGTGATCGCACTAGCAGACGGTATTAGCAGCAGCGAGGTGAGCCAACATGCCAGTGAAACCGTCATCAAGGGATTTATCGAAGATTATTTCAGTACACCAGAATCCTGGACAGTCAAAACGTCGGTGCAATGCGTTTTAAAGGCAACGAACTCCTGGCTTTACTCGCAAAACCGCAACAGCCCATATCGCTTTTCACCAGACAAAGGCTACGTCTGCACCTTTACCGGCCTAGTGATTAAATCAAACACTGCACATATTTTTTCCGCAGGCGATACCCGCGCCTACCGCTTGAGTGACAACCATCTCGAGCAACTCACCGAAGATCATCGCCTATGGGTCTCAAAAGACAAAAGTTATTTACAGCGCGCCCTGGGCATGAAGGATCAACTGGAGCTTGATTACCAATCGCTTAGTGTTGAAGTCAACGATATTTTTGTCTTGGCCACCGATGGCATTTATGAATATGCCGATGAAAAATTTATTGTTAACGCGATAAAAGCCAACAGCAACAACCTGGACGAAGCCGCCAGGATTGTGCTGGATGAAGCCTATAATCAATGCAGCGATGACAACTTATCGATTCAAATTATCAGGGTCAATCAATTACCCCAACAGGAAGCCCATGAGGTTTACAAGAACTTAACCACCCTCCCCTTTCCCCCTGAACTCAAGCCGAGAATGTTGTTTGACGGCTATGAAATAGTGCGTGAAATCCACAAGAGTCATCGCAGTCATATTTATCTGGCGCTGGACAGCGAAAGCAATGAACAGGTCATTATAAAATCACCGTCGATTGACCAACGCGACAACCCGGAATACCTGGAACGCTTTCTGATGGAAGAATGGATAGCCCGGCGAATAAACAATGCGCACGTACTAAAGCCCTGCCTGCAAACGCGTAAACGTAATTATTTGTACATTGTCACGGAATACATAAAGGGACAGACTTTGAAACAATGGATGATTGATCATCCAGAACCTGATGTCGAAGCCGTGCGCAATATTATCGAACAAATTGCAGTTGGTTTACGCGCCTTTCATCGCCAGGAAATGATCCATCAGGATTTACGGCCCGATAATATCATGATCGACAGCACGGGCACCGTGAAGATTATCGATTTTGGCTCCACACGGGTTGCAGGTCTAAGCGAGATTACATCGCCCTTAAATAGAGACGATATTCTGGGAACGGCGCAATACTCCGCACCGGAATATTTTCTCGGCGAAGTGGGAACCCCCCGCTCCGATTTATTTTCATTGGGCGTGATCACCTATCAAATGCTTTCAGGAAAACTACCCTATGGGGCCCATATCGCAAGAGCCACAACACGCGCTGCTCAACAGAAATTAAATTATCAGCCAGTACTTGATGATGAACGTACGATCCCGGCCTGGATTGACGAAGCCATTCGCAAAGCGGTACACCCCACCCCGGAAAAGCGCTATGAAGAATTTTCTGAGTTTATATTCGACCTTCGCCACCCCAACAAAGCATTTCTGTCGAAAACTCGTCCACCGTTGGTAGAGCGCAATCCCGTATTCTTCTGGAAAATGGTTTCATTAATACTGTTTCTAATCATTATTTATTTAATTAGCAATAACCCGTCAATCCAATGAATAAAGAACCCCTTCACGATCACCCATATAACCAACACGAGAGGAGACAGCCATGACCCGCGATGAAGTCACACAACTTATCCTGACCTGCAAGCGTAGCAAGCAATTAAAATGGGCCCAGCTTGGGGAAGCCATCGGACTGAGCAAGGAATGGACAACCGCTGCATTGATGGGGCAAATGGCATTAAGCCCCGCGCAGGCAGAAACCGTCGGCGATGTACTTGATCTGCCCGCAGAAGCCGTTGAGATGCTACAAGTCGTCCCCTACAAAGGCTCACTACCCACAGCCGTTCCCACCGACCCACTCATCTACCGCTTTTATGAACTGGTCAACGTTTACGGAACAAGCTTCAAAGAACTCATACATGAAGAATTTGGTGACGGAATCATGAGCGCCATCGACTTCTCCATGGACATAACACGCGAACCGAACCCCAACGGCGATCGGGTCAATATTGTCATGAGCGGCAAGTTCCTGCCTTACAAGGCCTACTAAGCCGCTTACCAGGCAAAAGAAATGCCGGGGGGAATGAACACTCCCACCGGCATTTTACTACTGTGAAGAACCCAGTTAGATTGAGGCTTATTGTTGGGGTTGACGCCACAGTCGCTTGTTAGGCAGTACATACCTAAACTAGTTTTACGCTCCATACGTAACGGCAATGCTTACACTGGCACCGAATACAATAAATGATACAGTAACCATAAATACAACCATGCTACGTGATACCTTGTCCGCGTGTCCCCCATGTTTATGCTCTTCTGTAGATGCTGCATGACTTGAATGGCCAGCTGCAGAATGTTTTTGCATATTTGCATCATCGCTTGGTCGCACCGTCATCATGCCATGCTTCATGTGATTGGACACCAACCACCAGTTTATCGGGTAAGCGGCAATGAACCCAGTTAATAACGCCATAGACATGATGAACCAGAATTCCATTGACAGTGGGTTACTACTTTCGGGCACCATATTCATGCCGGTAGTTGTGATGATGACCATTGCAGCCATGAGATAATTCATCGAGACTAGTTCGGGAATGAATGTATTTTTCAGGGCCTTAAAAAACGAACCACCGGATGACTCTTTCATAAACAGGGCCTGAAAAATGGTCCAACCAAAGCCAAAACCAAGAAGGTATTCAAGTCCAATCTCTTCTGGCTTGGATAAATGAATGATACCACCGAGTATCGCGCCAGCTAATATTCCCAAGCCATCACCGGCTACACAATGCATAGTTGAGCCTAACACCTGACGCCAAAGTGTTGCTGTGTATTTTTCATGTAGCCCAGGCAATGGTTCTCGACATCCTAGTACGTAGAGAAACGCACCAACGGGTCCAGTGTAGGCTGTGAGCAATATAAATCCCCACTTTAATACTGGCGACTCCGGTGTCTTGATGCTATCGACTGCAACAAATAGTACTGAAATAGCTGTAAGAATAAACCATAGCAGCATTACACCTGATAACATCTTGTTCTCCCTATACAATTTTATTATTTGCCTAACGAGGCTGTAGAAAAACCCAAAAACAAATCATTTTTCTACAGCCTCCTTTAAATATTTAAATGCTGACTGATGAGGAAAGGAGACGCTCTTTTCCCTTTCCACTTTTCTCTGTCTTATCAGTATTCCACCCGCACCTGCTCCCTTCCCACCAGATCATCCAGTCGGCGCATCAACTCATCGGTGGGTCGCACGCGCCAGTCGGCGCCTAACTGGATTTGTGCAATGGCGTCGGGTTGTTGGTAGTCCACGCGCACCGGGCAGTGGCCCTCGCGGTAGGGGCCGAGCACTTCACTGAGGCCGTGGATGAAGCCGTTGCCTGCTTTTTTCTGATCCACCTTGAGCACCAGTTGACGGGCAAAGGCCTCGCGGGCGTGGTCGATGTCGTAGATTTTGTTGGCGCTCATCTTCAGTCCCCCGGTGTAATCATCCACACTCACCTCGCCCTCCACCACCAGCAGGCGATCCTTGGCGATCAGGTCGCGGTAGTGATTGTAGGCCTCGGAGAACACCGCCAGCTCCAGCCGTCCGGTGCGGTCATCAAGGGTGATAAAGGCAATGCGGTCGCCGCGCTTGGTATTCATGGTGCGCATGGCGACCACCAGTCCGGCGACGGTGATGGCCT
>CAZXZI010000109.1:0-9079 GCA_964645165.1 uncultured Ectothiorhodospiraceae bacterium | reverse complement strand
TTTTGTACCTTGCGTTGTTTCACTCTTCTTTGTTCGTTCTGGGGTGTTTTGAGAGGATCCCAGTGTTACAGAACAACTGCTGCATTGATGTAAACCCTGGCAATCGTTGCAATTGCCGCATTTACCTTGGCTGCTGCAATCAGAGTCAAGCGCTTCCAGCATACCACCCTGGTTTACACTACTTGTCATTGTTGCAACAGTAACCGTCAAGTCATCAGCCTGCTGCCCCATCTGCAGTGCGTATACACCCTGCACAGGCGACATTATCATCGCAATTATTAGGAACAGGCGGAAATTATTTGCAAAGGCACACATGGCTGGATAAGAGTTTAGGTGTCAATACCCGAGTCTGTCAACAATTGTCCATATTTTGTTGCGATATTAAGTGCTTTACGACAGCCTCTAAACAACGGCTTCCAATAGGCTCTATATTTCCTCAGATCTCTAAAATAGCGACTATAATCGGCATGCTTCGATGCATACCCATGATAAAAAGCTATGATCATGCTGTCCCATGTCAATGCCAAATAGTCTTTGTGCAGGCATATGCACAATTAATGTATGTTTTATTTGCCTATAGGTAAGCAACATCTTGGGATGTTGTTGGCAAGATGGTCGTATTAACATGAAGGGCATAGGCACACGAGGATCAGGGAAGCACTCCAAACAGGCCTTCGCTTTATAGACAATCAACGAGGGAGAATAATGAAATTTCGTCTTTTAAGTATTAGCGCAATTACAGCGTCAATGTTATTGCTAGCACCACTGTCGAACACTTTCGCAGCCAGCAAATATTCCGTTGAGAACCCACCAAAAGTCCCCTACAAATATGCCATGGGTATGAAAAAGTTCAGGACTCTGTGTTCTGGTTGCCATGGTAAATGGGGTAATGGCACACACCAGGGACCACCCCTAATGCATCGTTTCTATAAGCCTTCACATCATGGAGATCCGGCATTTTATCGAGCCGCACTCAACGGAGTTCGGGCTCACCACTGGCGATTTGGGAACATGCCACCGGTACAGGGTGTAACGCGAAAAGATATCAGCACTCTTTTACCTTTTATTCGCTGGTTGCAACGTGAAAATGGTATTTATTGATTAACATGGAATAAAAATTGGTCAAATGTATTTTGTAACGAATAAGCTTCTTTACATACTTTGCAATAGTTTATTGACTGTGATGATTGCTGCATCTTTTTCCGTCCAAGCAGGCAATACAGAAAATAATCAAATTCAGCGTGGCGGACTTGTCTATAAACGTTTCTGTTCATTGTGTCATGGTGTCAATCTAAAGGGCCAAAAAAACTGGCGAATACGCAAAGACAATGGAAAGTTACCAGCTCCGCCTCATGACGAAACTGGTCATACCTGGCACCATGCAGATGACCTTTTGTTTGGCATCATCAAAAAAGGTCTGGTACCACCCTACGCCCCCAAAAACTACAAAACCGATATGCCCGCCTGGGGAGATACTCTCGGCGATGAAGACATCCGCTCAGTCATTGCTTACATTAAAAGTCGCTGGCCCAGGGAAACGCGAAAAATACAGACTGAAATCAATGATGAAGCCATACAACAGCACCGTTAATCGTCGATGAAATCGGACTCCTTATTAACGTGACTACTTTTGTACCGCGTTGGCGTTTATACGGATTCCTGTTCGCTATTGGCATCGTTGTCTTTGCTTATGAGATATTTTCTCAGCAGGGCCTGCTTGACTTCATCACCGATGGCGCAGCACTGCGTCAGTGGATTCAGGGGCTTGGTGTGTGGGGACCTGTGGTCATTATTGGTCTAATGACTGCCGCCATCGTCATGAGCCCCATTCCCAGCGCGCCCATTGCACTGGCGGCGGGCGCCGCTTACGGGCATTATGAAGGTACGCTATATGTGGTTATTGGTGCGGAGACCGGCGCAATCATTGCCTTTTTTACCTCACGGCTGTTGGGCGCGGACATCTTGAAAAACAGAATAAATAATCAGTACCTGCAGCAGTTTCTGGGTTCACAAAATGCGCTGATGGGGATTGTTTTTGTTTCTCGACTGATGCCTTTTATTTCCTTCGATATGGTCAGTTATGCCGCTGGTGTTACCCCGCTTAAATTCTGGCGTTTTGCCATCGCCACCTTTGCAGGGATTCTTCCCGCGAGCTTTTTACTGGCCCATTTTGGCAGCGAGCTGATCTCCAGCGAAAGTCAGAATATTGCACTCACCCTATTGTTACTGGGTCTGGTTTCGCTTGCCGTGATGTTGGGGCAGTGGCTAACAGCGGATAAAAAACCCTGATCACTTGTATCAACAAAATAGGCTTGTTAAAAAAACCATTGCAACTGGGTGTAGTAAACATTCTGCAGCAGGCCATACTCGGAGGTTTTCGAACCGGACTGATGCTGCACACCCAGAGTCAGATCCACATCATCCACCAATGAATAAACCAGGCTGTGGAAACCAAATACACTATCATCATCCAGATTGACGATGAGATAATTTTTCCAGCGTAACAACGCTGTGAAATCGTAGCCGAAAAAACCACCGAGATAATGACGGCCCAGACTCTGCACGTTGCCGCTTAACCAGCGTGTGACTTGATAGGCATTGCGGTCACTGGCGCCCTGGCCGTTAAAATAATACTCCAATGCCAGCGTCAGGGTGTTGCCAAAACTGTAATCGGCGCCGACAACAAAACGCTGGTACTCTCCATCACGTTCAGTGTTATTGTGGGTAAACTCACCGCGTAGACCCATCTGCCCGAGCTGTCCCGCGAAGTCGAATCCCACGATGCTGTCCTGCCAGAATCGTCCGCCCATTAGAGAAATATCAAACAGATCCAGGTTGCTCTTCCAACGAATGGCATAACTGGAACTGTCACCCGTTTCGTGGCCCGCCGCCACCAGGCTTAATCTGGACAAGGCGGCATAGTTCCAGTCCAGAGTTACAGCATCCACCCCGGCCCGTTCTTCGCGCTCCAGTTGCAGGGGATTCAGCGGATTGAGAATATCCATGGGATTCCATAACAACGCCGTGCCCCAGGCGATGCGTTGCCGCCCCAGGCGTACATCCACGTCGCCCACTGCCAATGACACATAACCGCGATAAAGCCCATGACGGGCGAATGCAGCATCCCGGTCGAGGGTGGTTTGTTGCAGGTTAAACAGGCTGTCTTGCGGCGGGTTCTGTTGCCGGGAAAACTGTGGGGTATCGAGATAGGAACCCAACCATAGTTCATTGTCGTAGGCGATATCAAAACGCAGCGTCGTTGTCGGCTGACCGCGCAGCCGCAGGCGCAGGCGGTTGAGATCCAGAGTGTAGTCCTCCCCTGCGGGCGGCAAGACGGTGGCAGATCGCAGCAGGATATTTTTGTAATAGCCACTCACTTGCAGGGCCGCGTGCGCAGGGCTGAACCAACCCGCCAACACCAGTAGTGTGATGAAAGCATATCGACTAGACATGGTGCAACGCCTGCACCGGGTCCAGCCGTGACGCACGCCAGGCTGGATACAGGGCGGCCAGCAGGCCGGTGACAAACAGGATCAATGACGGCAACCATACATGGGCGAACATCAATTCCGGTTGCACCGTGGCAGTCATGCCGGGCACGGCATCCAACGAGCGAACGTAAGCCGATAAATTCATGCCGTGATCGGAATAATAGGCGACCATGGCCAGGCCGATAATGGCACCGCCCGCCATGCCCAATAGATCAAGCACCAGCGCCTCGTACAATACCAGGCGAAGCACCTGGGCGGGCCGTGTACCCAACGCCATGAGCACACCGAACTCCCGGGTGCGCTCCAGCACCGACATCAGCAGGGTGTTCATTACTCCCAGGGCGACCACCAGAAACACGATAGCCAGCACCACATAAAAATCCACCCTGGTAAGATCAATCATTTGCACCACTACGGGTAACAGTTGCTCCCAGCTCAGTGCTTCGTAAGTTGTGCCCTTGAGTAAAGTTTGTAGATTGCTGACCACTGCCGTGCTTTGTCGGCGGTCATACAAGCTAACAGTAATTGTTGATACCGAGTCACCCATGTCCAGCAGTGATTGCGCGGCTGGTAACGTAACAAAGGCAAGACCGGCGTCGAAGAACTCGCTGCCGGTCTTGAAGATACCACTCGCGCGATAGGCCGCCGAACTCAGGCTGCCATCGGCCAGTTGTGTGGTGATCACCAGTTTTTCACCCACGGCAAGGTCGAGTTTTTCTTGCAGCTTGCGGCCGATGAGCATGCCCTGCCCGTCCGTGCTGTTCAGGTATTCACCCTCGATGATGGATTTTGCCAACGTGGTAACCCGGGCTTCTGCATCAGGCTGCACACCGTAGAGAATAATCGGCCAGGTACGGGTGGGACTGCTGGCCATGGCCTTGACTAGTACCCGCGGTGCTACGGCCTTGACCATGGGCTGTTGACGGATCGTTCGCAACAATGACGCGGGTTCGGTGATGTGCAGGCCCGGGGACATTTCTTCACGAAAGCCGCGCTGTTCAATCTGCAGATGAGCGGTGAGAAAGCCGGTGGAATTGTGGATCATCTGTTCAAAAAAACCATCGGCGAAGGCGTACAGAAACAGGAAGGCGGCCAGACCAAAGGCCGTGGCACTGGCCGTCAACAACGAACGCCGGGGATTACGCCAAGCCGAGCGCATGGCCATGGCCAGGAACATGGGCCAGCGGGATTGCGTGCGATGCTGTGGGTGCTCGCCATGAGATCGGCGACGGACAAAACGCCCCAGTCCCTTGATGGCCTGGGCCGGTTCCAGGCGTGCTGCCCGCCAGGCAGGCAGCAGCGCCGGAATCAGGCTAACCAGAAATATGATGCCGTCGGTCATTAGCAGATGATCCGTGCGCAATAGCGGATAAACCTGGCCGGAGAGACCCGGCATGGTTTCCATGGCTTGGGTAAACTGGCCAAGATTGATACCGCTATCGGCAAAGTACTGGGTAAGGCCGATGCCAATAACATTGCCGATAACCAGGCCGATCGTGCCCAGCAATAGGGCCTCCAACAACACCATGCCGAGAATGCGACGCGCCGAGGTGCCCAGAGCCATGAGTACGCCAAACTCTCGGGTACGTTCCATCACCGCCATCAATATGGTATTTGCGGCACCAATGCCAACGACAAAGAATACTATCCATAACACGATATAGGTGACCGCCTCATGGAACTCCACCATTTGCACCACGGACGGCAGCAGCTTGCGCCAATCGATGACCTCATATTTGAACTCGCCGCCCACATTCAAACGGCGGGTGATTTTCGTCGCAATGGCCGCAGCCTGTTGACGTTTATCCAGACGTATCACCCAGGCGGTCAATCGACCTTGCAGTGCGTAGAGTTCCTGCGCGGCGGCCAGCGGCAAAAAGGCATGATTGCCGTCGAGCACATCGATGCCGGTGTCGAAAATGCCCTTGAGACGGTATTTGCCGGCGCCGATGGAGCCATCCACGGCCTGGGTGATCAGTACCACTTCATCGCCTAACGACAATTGCATGGCGGAGGCCAGACTGTCGCCAAGCAGGATACTGTCGGTGTCACCGGGGGCAAGGTAACGGCCCTGCACTATGGCGCGGGCGATGGTGGTAACGTGGGGTTCCTCCCCCGGATCCACGCCGATGACCCGAACACCCCGGGATTTTTCCTTGCCACTGAGCAGGGCCGTGTCTTCCACCCGCGGCGCCACCGCCACTACAGAAGGCATGTCCCGCAATACTTTTTGCACCGCGACATCGTCCGGCATGAAACTATACAACGCGGGATTCCGGTGATAACCCTGTTGATGCACACGCAGATGACCGGAAAGGTAGCGGGTGCTGTTCTCGATCATCTGCTCGTTGATGCCGTCGATGAAGCCCCAAATGAAGATCAGTCCTGCCAGGCCGAGACTGATGGCGGTGACGGTAATCAAGGAGCGGCGCAGATTACGCAGGATGTTTCGCCAAGCGAGGGTTAGCAGGATCATCTCAGTACCCTGCCCGTCAAGGCTTCCATCCCGTCATTCCGGGAGATGCCCGAAATGACGAGTGAGCAGTGTACACGCTCATTTTTCCGTCCCGGCCGAGACCACACGCCCGTCCTTGAGTCTCACGATGCGTCGGGCACGCTCCATCACCATGGCGTCGTGGGTGGAGAACACGAAGGTCACGCCACGGCTTTCGTTGAGTTCACGCATCATGTCCAGCAGCGATGCACCGGTGGCGGAATCGAGATTGGCGGTGGGTTCGTCGGCCAGCACAATCGCCGGGTGAGAAACGATGGCACGGGCCACCGCAACACGTTGTTGCTGCCCGCCCGACAGTTCCCGCGGCCTCCGCTGCTCCATCCCTTGCAGGCCCACGTCCTTCAGCACCGCCATGGCCCGTGCGTGACGTTCATCGTTGGCCACGCCTTGCAGCAACATGACATATTCCACGTTCTCCATTGCGCTGAGTACCGGGATGAGATTGTATTCCTGAAAGACGAAACCGATGCGGCGCAGACGCAGATCAGAAAGTTGGGATTTACTGAGACCACCGATCTCCTGCCCGTCAACCCAGATGCGCCCGGTAGCGGGAGAATCCAGGCCTCCGATGAGATTCAACAGAGTGGTCTTGCCCGAACCGGACGGGCCCACCAGAGCCAGGAACTCACCGGCCACGATGTGCAGGTCTACCGCGGACAGGGCGTCAACGGCGAAGGCATCCTGCTGGTAGGATTTGCCGACCTGCTCCAGCCTGACTATTTCCTGTTGGGCGGTGTCCACGTGGAGATTCAATCGGGATTGCGCAGGTTGCGCAGGGTAAAAATATTGTCGGCAATGGCCTGGTTAAACACTATGTCTCTGAGTTCCACCACGGTGACATTGCCGGGTTTACGCATGGATGTCATCTCCCAGTGAGTGGGCAACGAGCGCCCACCCATTTGCCGGATCTGACTGAAGGTCATCGACTTAATCCGTTCGCCGCGTTCGCTGAAATAGTCCTGCCGCAGGGGCATGAGATCGCGTTCACGCACCCGGTACAGCAACTTGCCCCACACCACCGCCGCGTCCGGTTTGGGCAGGGCCTCCACCACCAGTACGGTATCATCCCCCTGCTGTTCGCGGGCAATGATGCGATGATCATAGTCCTTGACCACACTGCTCTCCTTCACCAGGTCGTCATTGGAAAAGTCGGAGCCCATCCAGGGTTGCAACATCATGGAAGGCGGTATCTTGATGACGCGCTCCACTTTGGGGATGTAATTCCACATCTCATCCCCGATGCGCAGTGAACCCGTACCCGCTTCCCTGGCGGGTGAGCGAATACGGATGAAGGTTTTGTCCGGGCGGCGCATCCACATATCGATTTCTAATGTGCGCTGCCAGTGGGGCGTGGAAATGCGCATGGTGTAGCGCCCGCTGCTGGTCTTTCCCCACAGCAGTTTTTCTATGTGTTCGATGACTTGCCGACCATCGATGGTTGTATTTTCCGAATTGCTTGTCGCTGAAAACGTCGGCTCGGCAACGACCATCAACAGGAAGAACAGATAGGGTAAATACAAGGTCATCAGATTATCGTTAGAAATTTACTGGATGCCAGCCTTGCGTTGCTCATCCCGAATGTAAGCAATGATATGTCCCGTTTCCTCTGGTGTTACGTTGGGTATCGCAGGCATATCACCGAAGTCCCAGTGATGCCTTTTGACCCCATCCTTGACGGCCCAGTGGAAAGTGATATCAGCATGATGTCCGGCTCGGTAGATCTTGTTTACTAAAGGTGGGCCGTGCTGAGTCCCCTGTCCTTCCGATCCATGGCAACGTCCGCAATTACCGTTAAAAAGAGATTTTCCCTGGCGCACGTCAGCCACAAAGTCTTTCCCAGGAAGATGTTGTCGTTTACGAATAGTTTCTGGATCCAGGTTGTCGCAAGCCACCAGAAATAAGCTCACTAAAACTGGCATGACAAAGACATATTGTTTCCACATGAGTGATTGGCCTTATTTTTTTCGGTTTGCATAGATATTACTGGGATTACTACAACATGCCCCACCCTTCGATTTTGCATTAGTTTGGGCATTCTCATCGAAATAGCGATACCAGCTAGATTTAACTCTCGACCACCAACTGTCCCGTGGGGGATAACCAGCCTTGTTAAGGGTTTTCTCGATCATGCCAAAATTAACTTTTGACGCATCATAGGCAACTTTCAGTCTCGCGTGCTCCAAATCAACATCAATCGCTTGCATACCTTCTAGTTCGGCGAGGCAGTCCCAAATCTTTTGTTCGTTACTATCCATACCCTGCACCTGTAACGATCGGTGCACCACAAAGGCATAATTCGATGGTTTAGTCTCAGTATCATTTTTCGCTGTTGTTTTCATGGCCTTTTTCTCAGTGTGATATGCCGAGTGGCGGCGGTTACGTAATTACGGGTTTTCCACACCGGCACTGCACACAAATACACGACTCACCGGTGCAGTCTAGTTCATTGTAATGACTTTGATAATGTCGGCTTGACAAGGGTAGCATCAGACGCTTGAAGGCAGACAGTTTATAAAATCGGTATAAAAATCCGCGTACATCACCGTGCCGTGTTGCGTAGCGCAAAAACCAGCGATATCCCCGGTTGGAAACGTGCCCATAACAAACCCGGTTCACTACGGATGCCAGCAATTGTTTGCCAAAGGCCTTTCGCCATTGTTGATTGTAATTATCGCCTTGCAATAAGCTTTGTGCAGCCAATACCCCGGAGGTTATGGCATGTCGCATACCAAAACCCCATAAGGTATCCTGAAAGCCAGCCTGTTCACCCACAATCCGGTGCTGCCCATGAATTGCGCTTTTAGGTATGCGAAAGTTACCAATTCCACCGTGTGGACGTGGGTTGCGCATGTGTAGTCCAACTAGTTTTTCAAAGGCCTCAACGGTGCGTTCCACATATATTTTCCTTCGCTTAAAATCTGTAAACATACAACTTTTTACTGTGCCAATCCCATTCATGGTGAGCAGATAGGCATAACCTTTAGGGGCAAGATTGTTATCACAAATCACCCAAAAACCATCTTCCATGTCGGTTTCGAAATGATAACCCACTGCCATCGCGTCTGCTGCCTGC
>CAZXZI010000108.1:0-9291 GCA_964645165.1 uncultured Ectothiorhodospiraceae bacterium | reverse complement strand
GATGAAGAGGGTTACCTGGAAAATCGTGACGAGTGGGATATGGATATTGCCAAAGCCATCGCCGTTGCAGAAAACCTCGACATGTCTGACAGCCACTGGGAAGTGGTGAACTTCCTGCGTGAATATTATGAAGAATACCAGATTGCGCCTGCTGTTCGCGTACTGACCAAAGCCATCGGCAAAAAACTAGGCAAAGACAAAGGCAACAGCAAGTACCTGTACGAACTGTTCCCCTACGGCCCTGCCAAACAAGCTTGTAAAATTGCTGGTCTGCCTAAACCGACGGGTTGCGTTTAATATTTAGTTAGCACTCAGCACCAGTGCTTCAGCACATAACCGGGTTGATAATGCTTTCGACCCGGTTAGCTGATCCACTCAGCCAGCGCACTGTTGGCAAAAAATAGTTTGTTTAGCTGCAAGCTCAAAGCATCGAGCAAACTACTTTTTGTTAGCACTTTTGTTAAAATATTTTCAATCTTTACAGTAATTACCAGGTTGATTCATGACACTTTCAGTGGTTTACGCCATCCTTTTTTATGCTGCAACACTACTGTTAATTACAGGCGTGGTACGTAAAATTGTCATCTATGCGCGCACACCTGCGCCGCTAAAAATCCCAACTACGCCAGCCCCCACTACCAAGGCCGGTGTTGTTTGGCGCATGACCAAAGAAGTCACTGTTTTTCAAAGCCTGTTTAAATCTAATAAATGGATTTGGTTGTTTGGCTGGATGTTTCATGTCGCGCTTGCCTTGGTGCTGTTCCGTCACTTACGTTATTTCCAGGAACCGGTGTGGACCATCGTTGCCCTGGTTCAACCCTTCGGCAAGTACGCCGCTTTCATCATGCTGGCGGGTCTGGCCGGTTTGTGGGCACGGCGCTTTCTGGTCGACCGCGTACGTTACATCACCAACCTGTCTGACCATTTGATGTTAGCCCTGCTGGTGGCTATCGGCCTCAGCGGTCTGGGTATCAAATTTGTTTCACATACCGACATCGTTTCACTCAAAGCCTTCGTACAGGGGCTGATGTATTTTGACCTGCAGCCCTTGCCCGCGGATGGCTTTGTGTTAGTGCACTTAGGTTTGGTCATTACCTTGATGGTGATTTTTCCCATCAGCAAACTATTGCATGTACCGGGCCTGTTTTTTATGCCCACGCGCAACCAGGTTGATAACCCTCGCGAGGTTCGCCACACGGATGGCTGGACCGCGGAATAGTTTTTTAACTTTTTTATAGATAACAGAGATCTGATACGTGGCTGCCAAATTCGACACGCCTGAGTTGTTTAAAAATATCGAGATTATCGATACGCCTAAATATGTGGCAGATACGATGGTGCACAGTAGCCCGTACAAGGCCAGGCCTGCACACAACGAAGGTATCGGCTATCCGGGCGAGCTAGTAGAAAACTGGGAAGAAAAAGCCGTCACCCGCCTAGGCGAATTAGTGGACGGCTCCCGGGCCCTGCGCACCTTCCTCGACAGCTGTGTGAAATGCGGCGCTTGCACCGACAAGTGCCACTACTACCTCGGCACCAATGACCCGAAAAACATGCCGGTGGCACGCCAGGATTTATTGCGTAGCATTTATCGCCGCTACTACACTTTCGCGGGCAAGCATTTCCCCAAACTGGTCGGCGCCCGTGACATGGACAAGAGTGTACTGGATGAATGGTACAGCTACTTCCATCAATGTTCGCAATGCCGCCGTTGTTCCGTATTTTGTCCCTACGGTATCGATACCGCAGAAATCTCCATGGCCGCACGTGAAATCATGGACACCGTGGGTGTTGGCCAAAAATATTGCAATGAAATTCTCGCCAAGGTGCATGTGATCGGGAACAATCTGGGTCTGCCAGAACCCGCCCTCGTCGACACCCTGGAAGGATTGGAAGAAGATGTCGAAGAAGACACCGGTGTCGCCGTGCGTTTCCCGGTGGATAAAAAGGGCGCAGACGTACTGCTGATTACTCCTTCGGCTGACTTTTTTGCCGAGCCGCACATTGATGGTCTCATTGGTTACGCCAAGGTTTTCCATCAAGCCGGGATTAGCTGGACCTTATCTTCATACGCCTCCGAAGCGGCCAATTTCTCCATGTTCATTGGCAGTGGTGACAACCTGAAAAGGGTAGCACAGCGTATTCGCGATGCAGCCGAAGAACTGGGCGTCAAACGTATTGTTGTTGGTGAGTGCGGTCACGCCTGGCGTGTGGCCTACAGCTTCTGGAACACCCTGATAGGTCCGTTCGATTTCCTTGATCCCAAATATCCCGCACCGCAGCACATCGTCGAACTTACTTATGACCTGATCCAGCGCGGCGCTTTGAATCTCGACAAAGAAGCTAACGACCATCGGCGCATCACCTTTCATGATTCCTGCAACGTGGCACGCGCCTCACGCATGGGTAATCTGCCTGGTGGGCAATTTGTTTTGCCGCGAGAAGTTATCAAGGCGGCAGCCAATAATTTTTATGATATGGCGCCCGAAACCATCCATGAGAACACCTTCTGTTGTGGTGGTGGCGGTGGCCTGTTAACGGATGATCTCATGGAATTACGCGTAAAAGGTGTTATGCCACGCATGCAAGCTTTAAAACAGGTGGTCGACGCGCACGACGTCAATACACTGGTGGCCATTTGCGCTATTTGTAAAACACAGTTTGCCAAAACGCTGCCCTACTATGATAACCCCATGAGTATGATCACCAGTTTGCACCATGTGGTTGGCGATGCCATCCAGTTGGGAACGAAGGACTAAGGACTAAGGACTAAGGACTAAGGACTAAGGACTAAAAGATTTGCACAGGAAGCGAAGTGGGCGAAGCCTGCTTTAAAAGTAAAAAAACAGAAATTTAGAAACCAATCGACACGAGTGGATTAGGAGACTGACGCTATGGCTACGCCGGCAGACGAAGTAAAAAAAGAGTATACCTTCCGTAAATATGAAGACGGTGACCACGAAGTCACGAGTTGGAGTGAACAGATTTTTGATGCTGATCGCTCACACAAGTGTCCTACTTATGTGAACCAAACGCCCCCTTGTCAGGGCAGCTGCCCTTCTGGTGAAGATATTCGTGGCTGGCTGGACATTGTGCGCGGCATAGAGAAACCTGTAGAAGGTGAAGACTGGAAAGAATACGCCTTCCGTCGCTCCACTCAGGCCAACCCGTTCCCTTCCGTAATGGGTCGCGTCTGCCCTGCCCCTTGTCAGGATGGTTGTAACCGCAATCAGGTTGACGACTTTGTAGGCATCAATGCAGTGGAACAATTTATTGGTGACAGCGCGTTGGACGCCGGCCTGAAATTTACTGCTGGTGCCGACACCGGTAAAAAAGTCGCGATCATCGGTGGTGGCCCCTGTGGCATGGCTGCCGCTTATCAACTGCGCCTTCGTGGTCACGCCTGTACCATCTTTGATGACCACGAAGACCTGGGTGGCATGATGATGTATGGCATCCCCGGTTATCGTACGCCACGTGATGTGCTGCACGGCGAGATGAATCGCATCATCGACATGGGTGTGGAAACACGGCTGAAAACCCGCGTCGGTGAAGACGTTACCCTCGAAGAACTGGAAAAAGAGTTTGACGCGGTATTGTTCGCCATCGGCGCACAGTCCGGTCGAGATCTACCCGTCGATAATTTTACTGAAGCCAGCAACTGTCTGTCCGGTGTGGCTTTCCTCGCCGCCTTTAATGAAGGCCGCTTGAAAGGTGTCGCAGGTAAGGTTGTGGTTATCGGTGGTGGTGACACGTCTATCGATGTGGCATCCGTTGCCCGGCGTATCGGTAAGATCACCGATATCCACGAGAATGATCGCCCGGAACACGTCATCCTCGGCCAAACCGCCCATGACGTTGCTGGTGTCGCTAACCGTGAAGGTTGTGCGGTTGCCCTGCTCTCTCGCCACCCCGTTGCCGAGATGACCGCCGCCCAACATGAAGTTGATGACGCCACCCGCGAAGGTGTGGAAATCATTGATTCCATCGACCCGGTTGCTGTAGTGATGGGTGACAATGGCCGTGCCAAGGCACTGCGCGTGCGCAAGCTGCAATGGGAAGGTCACAAGATGACGCCGATCGAAGGTTCTGAATACGAGATCGAGGCCGACCTCATCGTTTCTGCTATAGGTCAAACGGGTAACCTCAAAGGCATGGAAGACTTCGGCAACGAACGTGGCTTGATCGACGCCGATGCCAACTTCCAAGTCCCCAATAAACCTGGCTTCTTTGTTGCGGGTGATATTGTGCAACCACATTTATTGACCACCGTTATTGGCCAGGCATCTGTCGCGGTAGAGAGCATCAACCACTACCTCAAACATGAAGACAGCGGCAAACGTCCGAAGGTAGACGTGCATCACTTCGACCTGCTGAATAAGTTGCGTGAGACTCATCATGAACCCGCACACTTCGACCCTGAAGGCGATGCAAAGGTACGTGGTATTGATCGTGGCCTACGTGGCACCTCTGATGCGGACTTTGCAATTCACAACTACGAAGACCGCTCTGCGCATTCCATCATCTCATCGGACAAATTGTTCCTTGGGCATTTTGCCAACGAAGCACGACACGTTCGTACTGAAGATGTACCAGACTCAGAAGCTGTGTTGGGTCACTTTGAAGAACGCATGAATGCGCTGACTGAAGAGGAAACGGTCGAAGAAGCCAAGCGCTGCATGAGTTGCGGTATGTGTTTTGAGTGCGACAACTGTGTCATCTACTGTCCGCAGGATGCCGTGTATAAGGTAAGCAAGGATGAGTACACCTTTGGCCGCTACGTGGCCACCGACTATTTCAAATGCATCGGTTGTCACATCTGCGCAGATGTCTGCCCCACGGGCTATATCCAGATGGGTTTGGGTGAATAAGGCAGAAAAAAGGTCAAAGGGAAAAGATGAAAGTTAAAAAGACACAGTGGCAGATTCGCGTCTTTCTCGCGTTGGCACTTTTCTCTTTGGCGGCGAGTGCCGGTGCGCCCATGCCTGATATTCCTAAGGCCATTAAGGGCAAGCAGTGCGTGGAAGAAACCTCTTTCATGCGCAAAAACCACATGGAGTTATTATTGCATCAACGTGATAACACCATGCACAGAGGCATTCGCACCAAGAAGCACAGCCTGAAAAACTGTTTCACCTGTCACGTGGTGAAAGACGCCAACGGCCAAGTACTCTTGGTTAAAAGCCCGAAACATTTCTGCCGAGAGTGTCACGACTATGCTGCCGTACAAATTGATTGTTTCGAGTGCCACAGTTCAGTACCCGGTGGCCACGGGACGACGGGGGCGAAACTATGAGCAAAGCTACTCACGGCACTCAAGCTAACGAGCAGACCGAGAATCAGGTCGATAACTACCGTCGTAAATTACTGGGCGGTGGTGCGGCCCTTGTCGGCGCGGCAACGCTCGGCCCGGGGGTATTTTTTACCCGTATCGCCAGCGCCAAACCCGATGACCAGACTGCCAGCAGCGAAGTGCGTTGGGGCTTTCTCATCGACAACAACAAGTGTGCTGATAACTGCAACGATTGCGTCACTGCCTGTGAAAAGGAAAACGGCTGGGGTAGCGGCAGTGCCGATGAACAGCATTCCCGCGCCGATCAAAAGGCGCAATGGATACGCAAGGTCACCGTGCGCGATAAACGCACCAGCCACAGCACTTCCCTGCCCATGATGTGTCAGCACTGTGCTGAGCCACCCTGTGTGGATGTCTGCCCCACCGGTGCCTCGTTCAAGCGTGCTGACGGCATCGTGTTGGTGGACAAACACATCTGTATTGGCTGTCGCTATTGCATGATGGCCTGCCCCTACAAGGCACGCTCGTTTGTGCACGAAGAGCTGGAACATCAACGTGACTATGCCCCTCGCGGTAAGGGCGTCGTGGAAAGCTGCACCCTCTGCGTGCATCGCGTCGACAAGGGTGAAATACCCGCCTGTGCCGAGGCCTGCCCGGAAAAGGCGATCCTGTTTGGTAATCTCAACGATGCCAGTAGCGATATCGCCCAACGTCTTGCCAGTGAAGCCTCTACGGAAATACGTGGCGACCTACGTTTAGATCTGGGTGTACGCTACCAGGGTATCTGATTAAATCTGTGGGGTGGGCACCGCCCACCATCACGGAACATAAAAGAGCACAATGGTGGGCAGTACCCACCCTACAACTAAAGTAAAGAATGAGTTTAACAATGAGCAAAAACCCATGAAACCGACCATCTTTCGTGAAATTTCCGGGACTAGCATGGGCTACTACAGCCTGTTGAGCCTGCTGGCTCTATTGGTTGCCAGCGGACTCGGTTCAGCCTACTTCATGGAACATAATGGCCATTGGGTCACGGGCATGAATAACCAGATTGTCTGGGGCATGCCACATGTCTTCGCTGTATTCCTCATTGTGGCCGCCTCGGGTGCACTGAACGTCGCCTCCATGGCCTCGGTATTCGGCAAAACCGCCTACAAGCCTCTGTCGCGTCTGTCGGGCCTGCTCGCCATCACCCTGCTGCTGGGTGGCCTCACGGTACTGGTACTGGATTTAGGACGTCCCGATCGCCTCATCGTGGCCATGACCTATCTCAACTTTAAATCCATCTTTGCCTGGAACATTATTCTCTATAACGGCTTCCTGGTGATTGTGGCTGCCTACCTGTTTACCATGATGTCGCGACCCGCCAACAAGTACAGCGGTAAGGCCGGCTTCTTTGCCTTTCTCTGGCGACTAACCCTGACCACCGGTACCGGCTCCATCTTTGGTTTCATTGTCGCCCGACAGGCCTATGATGCCGCCATCATGGCTCCCATGTTTATCGTCTTCTCGTTTGCCTTCGGCCTGGCCATTTTCCTGCTGGTACTGTTTGCCGGCTACCGCTGGACCGGCCGTCCACTGGGTGATTACCTGGTCAATCGACTGCAACGCCTGCTGGGTCTGTTTGTGGCCTCCAGCCTGTTTTTTGTCATCGTATTCCACCTCACCAATCTATATGCCACCGAGCACCACGGCATTGAGCACTTCATCCTCGACGGCAACAATGTCTATACAGGCTTGTTTTGGGTGGGCTACATTCTGTTGGGTAGTCTGGTACCGCTGGCCATTTGCTACCTAGCACCCTTCCGCGCCTCAGTAGGCTGGGCCACCACCGCCTCGGTACTGGTGATTGGTGGTGGCCTCGCGATGATGTACGTCATCATCATCGGTGGCCAGGCCTTCCCCCTGCAATTATTCCCGGGCATGGAAGTGAGTAGTAGCTTCAACGATGGCGTCATCAACCACTACGCACCTTCACTGCCGGAAACACTACTGGGCATCGGCGGTTTTGCGCTGGCACTGGTGATAGCCATGGTCGCGATCAAAATCATGCGCTTCCTGCCTCTAAGCCTGAGTGACGCAGACACCGATCCGCATTTCACAGCAGAGGAAAGATAAAAGATGATAGATGAAAGTAAAAACATCGGGGATAACCATACCCCACGTACAACGAGTAGCCTTGTCGCTCTCTTGCCTTTCCTCTTTTCACTTTAATCTTCACCCTGATGTCTATCGAACACCCCTTCGCGCAATACGTTCGCATCCTTGGCAAAGGCAAAAATGGCTCGCGTCCACTGACGCAGGACGAGGCCTATGAGGCCTTTCGCATGATCCTCGCCGATGAAGTATTGCCCGAACAGCTGGGCGCCTTCCTGATGCTGATGCGTGTGAAAGAGGAAACCCCGGAAGAGCTGGCCGGCTTCATTCGCGCGGTAAAAGAAAGCCTGGACATGCCCGCCAACGCACCCGAGGTACACCTGGACTGGTCGTCGTACGCGGGCAAGCGACGCCACCTGCCCTGGTTTATTCTCTCCAATTTATTATTAGCGCAAAACGGCATCAACATTTTTATGCACGGTGCCAGCGGCCACACCGCCGGACGCCTGTACACCAAGGATGTGCTCACCGCATTGGGCATTTCACCTTGCACCTCACTACAGGAATCCGCAGATCGTATCCGCGAAACAGGCTTTGCCTATCTGGATCTCGAATACCTCAGTCCCAAATTGCATAAAATTATCGAACTGCGCCCCATCCTTGGCCTGCGCTCGCCGGTACACACCATCGCGCGCATGTTAAACCCGTTCAACGCGAAGTACATGATGCAAGGGATTTTCCACCCCGGTTATCGACCTATGCACCAGGAAGCGGCTCTGCTGCTTCAGCAACCACATTTGGCTGTAATGAAAGGTGACGGAGGAGAAATTGAACGTGACCCGGATGCACCCTGTCTGGTGCAAAGCGTACACAACGGTGAAATGTCTGACGAAGAGTGGCCTGCCCTGTATGGCAAACGCCATGTCAAAGACACAACGTTGGATGTACAACGTCTACGTGCTGCCTGGCGGGGTGACGACTCGAATGACAGTACAGACGAATACGGCCTCGGCGCCGTCATCGGCACCACCGCCATCGCCCTGAAAATGATGGGCCGTGCCGATGATATGGCAGCCGCTGAGACCCAAGCCAGGGCCATGTGGGAAGCCCGCAACAAAGACAAGTTCGGCGCAGCAGCCTAGTTCCGGCTAACGCGTGCACCAAGCCACAACATGGCACAGCTTTTTATTTCTGCGGCCCACAAATCTTCGGGCAAAACCACCTTAAGTATCGGCCTCTGCGCCGCATTTGTGCAACGCGGCTTGAGTGTGCAACCTTTCAAGAAAGGCCCCGATTATATCGATCCCATGTGGTTGTCGCGTGCTGCGGGCAATGACTGTTACAATCTGGATTTCCACACACAAAACCACAACGACATTCTCAACACCTTTGGTTGCTACACAGACCAGGCCGACATCAGCATCATCGAAGGCAACAAGGGGCTGTACGATGGACTTGACCTGGAAGGCAGCAACAGCAATGCCGCACTAGCGACCCTGCTCCATTCTCCGGTGATTCTGGTGATCGATGCACAAGGCATGACCCGCGGCATTGCGCCGTTGATTTTGGGTTATCAGGCCTTTGAAAAAAACATCAACATTGCTGGCGTGATTCTTAATCAGCTGGGTGGTAGCCGACACGAATCCAAATTGCGCGCCGTCATTGAGCACTACACTGACGTGCCTGTGGTGGGCGCCGTGCATCGTGATCCAATACTGAATATTCAGGAACGCCATCTGGGTCTCATCCCCAGCAACGAAGTGACCAGTGTGGAAAAACAGATCAGCGCTGTGGCCGACATCGTCGCGCAGCAAGTGAACCTCGACCAACTGCATGACATTGCCAATGCGGCCACAACACCGACGTATCCCACACAAACCGAGACGGTTCCGCCTTCC
>CAZXZI010000107.1:0-9391 GCA_964645165.1 uncultured Ectothiorhodospiraceae bacterium | reverse complement strand
TCAATGCGATTCTGCCGATTCGCGAATATGAAGAAGGCAAGTTCATCTTCTTCGCGACGGCCAACGGCACCGTAAAGAAAACGCCATTAACGGATTACTCGCGTCCGCGTTCCAACGGTATTCGCGCCATTGATTTACGTGACGGAGATCAGTTGGTGGGCGTAGATATTACCGACGGCGATCGTGATGTGATGTTGTTCACCAGCGCAGGCAAAACGATTCGCTTCAGTGAATCCAATGTGCGTCCCATGGGTCGTACCGCTGGTGGTGTGCGCGGTGTGAAGCTGGCAGGTGATGCTAAAGTGATCTCGCTGATTATTGCTGACGAAGGTTGTGTGCTCACGGCAACAGAAAATGGTTACGGTAAACGCACCACTGTAGAGCAATACCCCAGCCACGGACGTGGTGGTCAGGGTGTGATTTCTATTCAGGGTGGTGAGCGCAATGGTGCCGTAGTAGGCGCGGTGCTGGTCTCCGATGAAGAGCAAATCATGTTGATTACCGATGGTGGTACTTTGGTGCGGACTCGTGTGACCGAAGTTTCAGTGCTTGGACGCAATACGCAAGGCGTGCGTTTGATCAAGCTATCCAACGGCGAGAAACTGGTTGGCATCGAGCGTGTTGCTGAGACTGACGATGAAGACAGTGACGAAGCGGATGATTCTGAATCAGTGACTGAATAACATCTTGAAACAACCGTCATTCCGGCGGATGCCGGAATCTAGAATGTCGTTAAACCAAAAGTAGGCGCTCTTAGGCGACCACTGGATTCGGCCTTTATGCCCCAGAGGGTATCCGCCGGAATGACGGTTCTAGTCAGTTTTGGCAGCAACCAAACATGAATAACGATAATTAGGAGTTTTTAATGAGGCGCGTGTTTAACTTTAGTGCAGGCCCCGGGGCATTGCCGCAGGAAGTTTTGGAAAAGGCCCAGGCTGAAATGCTGGACTGGCATGATGCTGGTATGTCGGTGATGGAAATGAGTCATCGCGGCAAAGAGTTTATGTCCATTGCGGCGCAAGCCGAGGCTGACTTGCGTGAAGTAATGGCGATACCGGATAACTACAAAGTATTATTCCTGCAGGGCGGCGCTTCCAGTCAGTTTGCCATGGTGCCGTTGAATTTGCTGCGTGGAAAAACAACGGCAGATTATTATCGCACCGGTTCCTGGTCGAAAAAGGCCATTGCTGAAGCTAAACGTTATTGCGAAGTGAATGTGGTTGCCGATACCGAGATCGACGGCAAGTTTACCACGGTGCCGGAAGAAGGCAGTGTTACGTTTAACCCTGATGCGGCGTATGTGCACTACATCCCCAATGAAACCATTGAGGGTGTGGAATTTTCTTACATTCCTGATACGGGAGACGTGCCTTTGGTCGCAGACATGTCATCAACAATTTTGTCTCGTCAAGTTGATGTGTCTAAATTCGCAGTAATTTACGCGGGTGCGCAAAAGAACATCGGCCCTGCTGGTCTTACCGTAGTTATCGTGCGTGATGATTTGCTGGGTGAACCCAAAGAGGGCGCGCCCACCATGTTTGATTGGGCTGTGCATGCCAAAAATAATTCCATGTACAACACGCCCGCGACTTACGGCTGGTACCTGGCAGGTTTGGTTTTCCAGTGGTTAAAAGAGAGAGGTGGCTTAGCAACGATGGCGGAAATCAACCAGCGCAAGGCTGGCAAGCTTTATGCCGCGATTGATGCATCGAATTTTTACGCCAATCCTGTTGCGATGAATTGTCGTTCCTGGATGAATGTTCCTTTTACTTTGGCCAACGCCGACTTGGATGCTGCGTTCCTTGACGAAGCCAAGCAGAAAGACCTGGTGACACTCAAAGGCCATCGTTCAGTGGGCGGGATGCGCGCCAGTATTTATAACGCCATGCCTGAAGCGGGTGTGGATGCGTTGATTGCGTTTATGGCGGATTTCGAAAAACGTAACGCGTAATGAAAATCTAACGCAAAGATGCAGAGACGCAAAGGCCGCAAAGCATAAATAGTTTTTTGTTTTCTTTGTGTCATTTGTATCTTTTTGCCTTTGCGTTGAAAATTTTTGTATAGGAAACAACGGGTGCAGTTATGTATAAAATTTTGACACTCAACAATATCTCCGTCGCCGGGCTGGAGCGCCTGCCGCGTGAAGACTACGAAGTGGCTTCGGAAATCCAACACCCCGATGCCATTTTGTTGCGATCCTTCAAAATGCACGAAATGGACATTCCGCCGACGCTAAAAGCAGTGGGTCGTGCGGGGGCGGGTGTGAATAATATTCCCGTCGATAAAATGAGTGCTGCCGGTATTCCTGTGTTCAATGCGCCAGGCGCCAATGCTAACGCGGTAAAAGAGCTGGTGATTACCGGCATGTTGCTGGCGTGTCGTAATATTTGTCAGGCTTGGGATTTCGCCCGAGAGCTGGAAGGCGACGATGCGACAGTTAACAAACAGGTTGAGGCAGGCAAGAAAAATTTTGGCGGCTTTGAATTGCCGGGACGCACTTTAGGTGTTGTTGGTTTGGGTGCCATCGGTCGGCAGGTAGCTAATGCCGCCATTGCGCTGGGCATGAAAGTAATTGGCTTTGACCCCGGTATCACGGTAGAAGGTGCGTGGGCATTGTCGGCTAACGTGAAGAAGGCGGCCACAGTCGATGAGCTGTTGTCACAAGTGGACTTCGTTACCTTTCATGTGCCGTTGATCGATGCCACCAGGCACATGATTAACGCAGATCGTTTGAAGAATATGAAAGACAACGTGGTGATTCTCAACTTTGCCCGTGGCGGTATCGTGGATGACGAAGCGGTGTCTGCGGCGATCAAGTCCGGCAAGGTTTATTCTTACGTGTGTGACTTCCCCACCAACTTGTTGATGAAACACGAGCGGGTGATTACCCTGCCGCACTTGGGCGCCTCCACCGTGGAGGCAGAAGATAACTGCGCCATTATGGTGGCTGAGCAGGTGCGTAATTATCTGGAAGATGGCAACATTAGCAACTCGGTGAATTTCCCCGAAGTAAACATGCCGCGTACCAAAGGCGTTCGTATTTCCATTGTGAATTCCAATGTGCCAAACATGGTAGGGCAGATCACTACAGCGATGGCCGATGGCGATTTGAATATTGTGGATATGCTCAACAAGTCACACGGTGACCTGGCCTACACTTTGGTGGATGTTGATAAAGACGTGCCTGATGCCGTGTTGGAAGCGGTGCGAGCTATTGATGGTGTGTTGGCGGTGCGAGCGATTTGAGGACGGCAGGGCAAAGAGAAAAGGGGAAAGATAAAAGGGAAAGCAACAATACATTTATATTCGTTACTTCGGCGCAGGCCGGAATGCTCAAAACACTTCGCAGGGCAGGCTCTGACGAAAATGCGAATTGCAGAGAACTTAAAAGCCGTCACCTCCTTCAACAAAACTATGACAGACAAACTCGACACAATCAGACAAAAAATTGATGCGCTGGATGAAAAACTTCAGGCGCTGATTTCTGAACGTGCGCGTCTTGCGCAGGAAGTAGCGCAGGTAAAACAAGCTCAGGGTGATGACGCTATTTATTATCGCCCGGAACGCGAAGCCGAAGTATTACGTGAAGTGTTGGCGCGTAACGAGGGCCCGTTGTCCGGTGAAGACATGGCGCGTTTGTTCCGCGAAATCATGTCGGCCTGTCTGGCGTTGGAGCAACCCTTGCGAGTGGCCTTTCTCGGACCGGAGGGCACCTTCACTCAGGCTGCCACGCTGAAACATTTTGGTGGATCGGTAAAAACCGTGCCGATGACCGCTATCGATGAAGTGTTTCGTGAAGTGGAATCGGGCACGACAAATTATGGCGTGGTGCCGGTGGAGAATTCTACCGAGGGTGTGATCAATCATACGTTGGATATGTTCATGCAATCTTCGCTGACGATCTGTGGCGAGGTGGATCTGCGTGTGCATCATCACTTGTTGGGAAAAACTCAAGATCGTAATAGCTTGAAACGTATTTATTCGCATCAGCAATCGCTGGCGCAGTGTCGTGAATGGCTGGACGTACATTTGTCTGGTGTTGAGCGTGTGTCGGTGAGTTCCAATGCGGAAGCCGCGCGTCGTGCTGCCAATGAAGAGAATGTGGCTGCCATTGCCAGCGATATTGCTGCCGATATCTATGGGCTCGAGACACTGGAAGCCAACATTGAAGATAACCCGGACAACACCACACGCTTTTTAATTATTGGTCGACAAGCCGTGTCGGTCAGCGGTGATGATAAAACTTCATTGTTGATTTCTACACGTAACAAACCGGGCGCACTGCATGAGTTGCTGAAACCGTTTGCAGAAAATGGCATTTCCATGAGCCGCATTGAATCGCGCCCCTCTCGTTTGGCTAACTGGGAGTACGTGTTCTTTATTGACATTAATGGTCACGTTGACGATAAAAAGATCACTCAGTGTTTAGACGCGTTGCGTGAAAAAACGGCCATGCTTAAGGTGCTCGGTTCTTATCCTCGGGCAGTGTTGTAAACTCTTTTTTGATTTAACTCATTACGCTGCTATCCCGTTAACTTCGCCTGCGCGGACGTAATTGTTTGTTTTTCAGGCGATGCAGCATGATTTGAAAATTTGAGACATGATTAGCCAGTAACCTCTACCGTCAAAGCCTGCCCCGCGAAGCGTTTTGGGTAGAGCCTGCCCCGCGAAGCGTTTTGGGTATTCCGGCGAACGACTCCATGGATGGAGGAGGTAGAGCAATGCATGGAACAGTTGTTGAGAAAGCCAAAACCGAGGCCGGAACATAAGCGCGGAGCGCGTTGAACGCAGCAGGCGGCTCGAAGGGTGAGCGCAGCGAATAATCCAGTGATTTCAACGACATTCTAGATTCCGGCCTTCGCCGGAATGACGGATATAAAGTTAACGGGACAGCAGTGAACTCATTATATGAATCGATTTGAAGCGTTGGCCGCACCAGGCGTTCAAGCCTTGCAGCCTTATCAACCCGGTAAACCCATCGACGAACTACAGCGCGAATATGGCGTTAGCGACGTCATTAAGCTCGCCTCTAATGAAAATCCCCTGGGGCCGAGCCCGAAAGTGCTGGCCGCATTGCAAAACGAATTTTCTGAACTGGCGCGTTATCCCGATGGCAATGGTTTTGATCTGAAACAATTGCTGGCTGCCAAACATAACGTGGACACGTCACAAATCACCCTGGGCAATGGTTCCAGTGATCCGCTGGAATTCGTGGTGCGGGTGTTTGTGCAGCCGGGTGACGAAGTCATGTTTTCACAACATGCCTTTGCCATGTATCCCATCGTTACCCAAGCGGCTAGTGCTAAAGCTGTCATCACTCCGGCCAAACAATGGGGGCACGATCTTGATGGCATGCGCGCAGCAATGACTGATCGCACTCGCGTTATTTTTATCGCTAATCCCAATAATCCCACGGGCACCTGGCTGGATGGTGATAGCTTGCACGCCTTTATCGCCGATGTGCCCGAGCAGGTGATTGTGGTAGTTGACGAAGCCTATTTTGAATTTGCCAGCGACCCTGCTTTACGGGCACAACAGGGCGCAACGGATTATCCCGATGCTAGCCAATGGCTGGATCAGTTTCCCAACCTGGTGGTGACTCGCACCTTCTCTAAAGCTTACGGGCTGGCGGGGCTGCGCGTGGGTTATTCCCTGTCGCACCCGGATGTGGCCAATCTGCTCAATCGCATTCGTCCACCGTTTAACGTTAACAGTCTGGCGCTGGCGGCTGCCTGTGCGGGCCTGCAAGATGTGGATCATGTGCAGCGCGGTGTGTCACTTAATGCAGAACAGATGGAAGTGGTGACCACCGCGGTGAAAAAAATGGGTTTCGACTTCATCCCCTCTGTGGGCAACTTCGTCTGCATCGATGTGGGAGAAGGCGCAGCGGCGGTGTATGATGCGCTGCTGCACGAAGGCGTGATTGTGCGCCCCGTGGCGAACTACGGCATGCCACGACACCTGCGGGTGACGCTGGGTTTGGCGGAAGAGAATGCCCGTTTTCTTGCGGCTTTGGCGAAGGTGTTGGCATGAATGCAAAATCCAGCGCAAAGGCGCGAATACGCAGAGAAATCTATTTTGAAAAACTTTGCGTCGTTGCGTTGAGAAGTTTTTTTGGAAGTCAGTATCAGTAAATGATCAAACAACTCACCATCATCGGCGTCGGTCTCATCGGCGGGTCTCTGGCCCGGGCGCTAAAGCGTGAGGGTGTGGTGGGCGAAATTGTTGGCGCGGGTCGTGATGCTGAACATTTGCAAAAAGCGCTGGCGTTGGGCGTGGTGGATCGCATCGAAATGGATCTGGCCGCGGCGGTGCAGGGTGCCGACGTGGTGGTGGTGGCGACACCCGTAGGTGCGGCCGAGGCGGTTTTTCGCGCGATCGCCTCCAACTTATCGGCCGACACTATTCTCACCGATGTGGGTTCCACCAAGGCCAGCGTGGTGGCAGCGGCACAGGCGGCATTTGCTGAGTTGCCAGCCAACTTTGTCCCCGGCCATCCCATCGCGGGCACGGAGCAAAGCGGTGTCGAGGCCTCGTTTGCCGAGCTGTTTGAGGGCCGCCGGGTGATTTTGACGCCCACTGAAAAGAGTGTTCCGGAGGCCGTTGCCAAGGTGCGCGCCCTGTGGGAACAGGTGGGCGCCAACGTGGTGCAAACAAACGTTGAGCATCATGACGAGGTGCTGGCGGCCACCAGTCATTTGCCACACCTGTTGGCCTTTTCGCTGGTGGATACCCTGGCCACGCTGGACGACAAGCAGGAAATTTTTGAATACGCCGCCGGTGGTTTTCGGGACTTCACCCGTATCGCCTCTAGTGATCCGGAAATGTGGCACGACATCTGTCTGCACAATGAGCCGGCTCTGCTGAAAATGCTGGAGCGCTTCGAGGCCGACCTGGACAAGCTGCGTCAGGCCATTGCCAGCAATGATAGTGACTATCTATTGCAGGTGTTTACCCGCGCCAAGGCCGCGCGTGATCAGTTTTGTGAGGATTGAGGTTTTTTTAAGTTGCGGTGTATTTAACGCAAAGGCGCGAAGAAAATTATTTAAGGATTTGTCGAGTGATTTGGCTTGTGTTATTCCGGCGCACGATTCCATGGATGGGGGAGGTAGAGCGACGCGGGAAGCCAAAACCGAGGCCGGAACCCAGTGGTTTAAAATCATTTCTGGATCCCGGTCTGCGCCGGGATGACGGTTTAATCAAGGCCTTTCACAAATAACTTTTCTCTGAGTTTATTCCCGGGGCGTCAGCAAATGCCTCTGTGGACGAGAACATTAAGGATTGAGAGTGAACGAACAGAACGTAACAAAGAATCTCATTTTTACCGTTGAACCCGGCGGCGCCCTGCACGGCAAGGTGCGTGTGCCCGGCGATAAATCCATCTCCCATCGTTCCATTATGCTGGGCTCGCTGGCCGAGGGTGTTAGCGAAGTAACGGGCTTTCTCGAAGGCGAAGATGCACTGGCCACTTTGCAGGCCTTTCGTGACATGGGTGTGAACATCGAAGGCCCGGATGACGGACGGGTGGTTATTCACGGTGTGGGTATGCAGGGTTTGAAAACTCCGAAAGAACCGTTGAATATGGGTAATTCCGGCACGTCGATGCGCCTGTTGTCTGGCCTGCTGTCGGGGCAGATTTTTAATACCACGCTCACTGGCGATAGCTCGTTGTCCGGCCGACCCATGCGCCGCGTCACCGAACCCTTGGCTGAGATGGGCGCGGTGATTGGCACTACCGAGAACGGCACCGCGCCGTTGAATGTCTGTGGTGATCAACCATTATGGGGCATCAACTTCGAGATGTCGGTGGCCAGTGCGCAGGTGAAATCCTGTCTGTTACTGGCGGGGCTGTATGCCAAAGGGCGCACCTGCGTGACTGAACCGGCACCCACGCGCGATCACACCGAGCGCATGTTGCAGGGCTTTGGTTATCCCGTGGAACGCGTCTCTCTTGAAAACCATCGGGCGACAGCCTGTGTTGAAGGCGGCGGCAAGCTCACCGCCACCAACGTGGAAGTGCCGGCGGATATTTCATCGGCCGCATTTTTCATGGTGGGCGCGAGCATCAGCGAAGGTTCGGATATTTTACTGGAGCACGTAGGGATCAATCCCACCCGTATCGGCGTCATTAATATTCTGCGCCAAATGGGTGCGGACATTTCGCTGAGCAATGAACGCGAGGTGGGCGGCGAGCCGGTGGCAGATATCCGTGTACGCTCGGCGCATTTAAACGGCATTCAAATTCCGGAGGATCAGGTACCGCTTGCCATTGATGAATTCCCGGTGCTGTTTGTGGCTGCCGCCTGCGCTGAGGGCGAGACCGTGCTCACCGGCGCGAAAGAATTACGGGTCAAAGAAAGCGACCGCATCCAGGTCATGGCCGACGGTTTGCAAAGCCTGGGCGTGGATGCCCAGCCCACCGAGGACGGCATGGTCATTCAGGGTGGTGGGGTCAATTGCACCTTGGGCACTGGGCAAGTGGAAAGTCACGACGATCACCGCATCGCCATGGCCTTTACCATGGCCGCATTGCGCGCCAGTGGCCCGGTGGTGATCAACAACTGCGCCAATGTGAATACCTCGTTTCCGAGCTTTGTCACATTGGCGCGTAGCAGTGGTTTGAAAATCCAGACGTAGGGCGCACCCTCTGGGGCATAAAGATATTTCTCTGTGACAAGAGTCACTAGGAACGAGTATCGAGGAACGAGGAAAAACAGCGGTTTGTTTTCCTCGCTACTTGTCCCTAGCCACTCGATACTTATCAGCAATATTGCGAAGGACTCGTTAAAAAGATGATGGCAAGCAAAAGCACTTCCCCAGTAATAACGATTGACGGCCCCACCGCCTCGGGCAAGGGCACTATTGCCCGGCTCATCGCTCAACGTCTCGGCTGGCATATTCTCGATAGCGGCGCGTTATACCGTTTAGTGGCTCTGGCGGCGGAAAAACACAGTATTACCTTGGACGATATCGAGTCACTGCAGCCGCTCGCGGCGCATCTGGACGTGGAATTCGTGGCCGCCGAGGGTGCCGAGGAAATGGCAGTATTGCTGGAGGGGGAGGATGTGACTCTCGAACTGCGTACTGAAACCTGCGGCAATGGTGCCTCTAAAGTGGCGGCCCTGCCCGCGGTGCGCGCGGCGCTGCTGGATCGGCAGCGTGCGTTTCAGCATCCCCCCGGCCTGATTGCCGATGGCCGCGACATGGGCACCGTGGTATTCCCCAATGCGGTGGTCAAAATCTTCCTTACTGCCAGTGCCGAGGAGCGCGCGCAAAGACGCTATAACCAGTTGAAAGACAAGGGGTTAGGTGTTACAATGCGCAGCCTTTTGGACGAGATTGCCGAACGCGATGAGCGTGACCGTAATCGCGCGGCCTCGCCGCTGGTTCC
>CAZXZI010000106.1:0-9520 GCA_964645165.1 uncultured Ectothiorhodospiraceae bacterium | reverse complement strand
TCTTTTTACTTCAAGCTTTACGAAAAATTGACCAACAGTTAACGCAAACATAGCCGTATTTATACAGTCTACAATTCGGATGCAATGCCTTGAAGGGCTCAGCCTGTGATGCCGACCAGCGCCAGTCTTTGCCTGCCAGTACCGGTCACTCCCACTCAATGGTGGCAGGCGGCTTGCTGGAAATATCGTAGGCTACGCGAGAAATGCCGGACACTTCATTGATGATCCGCCGCGAAACGGTTTCCAATAAATCGTAGGGCAGATGCGCCCAGCGTGCAGTCATAAAATCGACCGTCTCCACTGCGCGCAGTGACACCACGTAATCGTAACGCCGACCATCACCGGTCACACCCACGGACTTTACGGGCAGAAACACCGCAAAGGCTTGGCTGACTTTGTGGTACCACTCATGGTTATGCAGTTCTTCGATAAAAATGGCATCAGCGGGACGCAGGATATCGGCATATTCCTTTTTCACCTCACCAAGGATACGCACACCCAAACCAGGACCAGGGAACGGATGGCGGTAAACCATATCGTAGGGCAAGCCAAGTTCAACACCCAGCTTGCGCACCTCGTCTTTAAACAATTCACGTAGTGGCTCAACTAGCTCTAACTTCATATAGTCAGGTAGACCGCCTACGTTGTGATGCGACTTAATGACATGTGCCTTACCGGACTTTGCGCCAGCGGATTCAATCACATCGGGGTATATCGTACCCTGCGCCAACCACTTTGCGTTAGGCAGCTTAGCTGATTCTTCTTCAAAAATATCAATGAACAGGTTGCCGATAATTTTACGTTTCTTTTCCGGATCACTCTCACCCGCCAGCGCCGTCATAAAACGATCCTGCGCGTTGACGCGGGTCACTTTTACGCCCATGTGTTCGGCGAACATGGCCATCACCTGGTCACCTTCATTGAGGCGCAGCAGGCCGTTATCCACAAACACGCAAGTGAGTTGCTTACCAATGGCCTTGTGCAACAATGCAGCCACCACGGATGAATCTACGCCGCCGGACAGACCGAGGATCACTTCGTCCTCACCTACCTGTCCGCGTACTTTGTGAATGTTGTCGTCAATGATATTGCCCGAGGTCCAAAGACCTTCGCAGCCGCAGATGTCGTGCACAAAGCGATTAATAATGCGTTCGCCCTGCTGGGTGTGAGTCACTTCGGGATGAAACTGGATACCGTAAAAGTGACGTGTCTCGTCAGCCATACCAGCAATAGGTGCCGACTCGGTGGAGGCCATCAATTTAAAGTTAGGCGGCAGATGCTCGACGCGGTCACCGTGACTCATCCACACATCCAGCAAACCGTAACCTTCGGCACTGGTGTGGTCTTCGATGTTTTTGAGCAACGCCGTGTGGCCGCGAGCGCGCACTTTAGCATAACCGTATTCGTGATGGTCGGCATTTTCCACTTTACCGCCCAGTTGCGCAGCCATGGTTTGCATGCCGTAACAAATGCCCAGTACCGGCACACCAAGCTCGAATACCACTGGCGGAGCTGCTGGGGAATCATCACCGGTCACAGACTCGGGACCACCGGAAAGAATAATGCCGCTGGGGGCGAATTCGCGCACACCGGCATCGTCCATTAAATCGTAAGCATGTAATTCGCAATAGACTCCCGCCTCGCGCACCCGGCGGGCGATGAGCTGGGTGTATTGCGAACCGAAGTCGAGGATTAGGATGCGCTGGGCGTGAATATCGGTGGTCAAGAAAATATCCAATGTAGGGTAGGCATTGCCCACAATATTAACAATTTACCGTCATTCCGGCTCAGGCCGGAATCTAGACTGCGCTTAACTTGAAGCTACAGGGTTATAACTTTCTGGATACCGGCCTGCGCCGGTATGACGGTATTTTTTTATCTCAGTGCCAAAAGATATGCCTGCAACAAACAATCTCTTACTGGCCCGTTTTACAAAATAACGCTTGCTCGGCATTGCCCTTGTTTTTCACATCTGCATAGCCGGTGGTTTCGGTCATTAAATGATGGCTGTATTTAGGCTCGGTAATTAGGCGCTTCTTTGGTGATCTGCACGTCATGCACATGGCTCTCGGCCATGCCAGCACCGGTGACCCGCACAAATTCGGGCTTGGTGCGCATGTCATCAATGGTCGCGCAACCGGTGTATCCCATGCTGGAACGAATACCACCAAGCAGTTGATGTACCACCGGTGCCAACGCGCCCTTGAAGGGCACGCGACCCTCGATGCCCTCGGGCACCAGTTTGTCGGCCTTGCTGCCTTCCTGGAAATAACGGTCGCTGGAACCCTCCGCACCGGTCATCGCGCCCAGTGAACCCATACCACGGTAGGATTTGTAGGAACGTCCCTGAAACAATTCCACGTCACCCGGCGCCTCTTCGGTGCCGGCAAACATGGAACCGATCATGATGGAGTAGGCTCCGGCGACAAGCGCTTTGGCCACGTCGCCGGAATAACGAATACCACCATCGGCGATCAACGGCACACCGGTGCCTTCCAGCGCAGCAGCAACGTTGTCGATAGCCGTGATTTGCGGCACGCCAACACCAGCAACAATGCGCGTGGTGCAAATGGAGCCTGGGCCGATGCCCACCTTCACGCCGTCGGCACCAGCCTTCACCAACGCCTTGGCCGCGGCACCCGTGGCGATGTTGCCACCGATCACCTGCACCTGCGGGAAATTCTTTTTCACCCAGCTAACGCGATCCAGTACGCCTTGGGAATGACCGTGAGCGGTGTCCACTACAATCACATCAACGCCGGCCTTCACCAATGCCGCCACCCGCTCCTCCGTACCGCCGCCGGTGCCCACGGCCGCGCCCACCCGCAAGCGACCTTGATCGTCTTTGCAGGCATTGGGATATTCGCTGGCCTTCTGGATATCCTTTACTGTGATCAGGCCGCGTAGCTGGAAATCATCGTTAACCACCAGCACCTTTTCGATACGGTATTCGTGCAGCAGCGCCAGCACTTCTTCAGAGGGTGCACCTTCTTTCACGGTCACCAACTTGTCTTTGCCGGTCATAATCTTGGAGACGGGTTCGTCAAAGCGGGTTTCAAAACGCAGATCACGGCCAGTAACAATGCCCACCAGTTCTTTACCATCCACCACCGGCACACCGGAAATGTTGTGTGCCCGGGTCAGCGCCAGAACGTCACGGATACTGGCATCGGAGCTCACCGAGATGGGGTCTTTGATCACGCCGCTTTCGTATTTCTTCACCAACCGTACCTGCTCAGCCTGCTGCTCACCGGTCATATTCTTGTGGATGATGCCGATGCCGCCTTCCTGCGCCATGCTGATGGCCAGGCGCGCTTCAGTGACGGTATCCATGGCCGCCGAGATCAGCGGAATATTCAGGGTGATTTCCCGTGTCAGCCGGGTGGTCAGGCTCACTTCCTTGGGCATGACCTTGGAATGGGCCGGAATTAGTAAAACATCATCAAATGTAAGGGCTTCTTGAGCAATGCGCATAGCTAAATTCCAAATAATGCGTGAATTGATTGGGTGCCAGATTATATAAGCTGGACGAGTGACAGGGAACCTCTGAGGCTTGATCTTCGCAGGTATTGTGTGATTAAGTAGCGCTCGTACAAAAGAATTGCCTCAAAGTATCTGTAAGAAGAAGGTAACACGCGGTTTTCCGCTCCAGGTTACGGCCCGGATGGAAGATATTTAAAGCATCGGAGGAGGAATGATGAAAAAGTTAATGATTTTTGGTGCCCTGGTTTTAACGCTTAGCGGTTGCTCATGGTTCAGCGGCTGGGGCGGTGATTCGGCTGCTGGTGGTAATGATGCCGCTGCGGCCAAGGCTGCCATTAGTGCTGCCGAAGCGGCACTGAAAAAAGCGCGCAGCGTTGACGGAGAATGGCGCGACGCCAAGAAGAAGATGGTCAAAAAGGCCAAGGCGGCCGCCAGCAAGGGCGACTTCAAAAAGGCCATCAAACTGGCGAAAAAAGCTAAGTTCCAGGGTGAAATGGGTTACAAGCAAGCCGAGGAACAAAAGAACGCCGGTTCTTGGTTGTTTTAAGCCTGCTCTAGTTTGAGCCATGCCTCCTGCATTTTGCAGGACGTGTAGAAAAGCAGGTTGCTTCGGCAGCCTGCTTTTTTTTCGTTCTATAAAAAGTGAATGAACCACTTTTCATTGCTGCCGGGATACACTACGCCACATGCCCACCGTCGAAAACACGTCCGCAAACTCAGTCACACGAGAAATTTATAGCGTCTCCAATCTAAACAACGCGGCGCGCGATTTACTGGAAAACGAATTTCCACTGATCTGGGTGGAAGGCGAAGTCTCCAACCTCGCCCGCCCCGCCTCGGGGCACATTTACTTCAGCCTCAAAGATGAATCCGCCCAGCTACGCTGTGCCATGTTCAAGATGCGCAATCGGCAAGTGAGTTTTCGCCCGGAAAATGGCCAGCAGGTGCTGGTGCGTGGCCGACTCAGCCTCTACCCGGCACGCGGCGATTACCAACTCATCGCCGAGCACATGGAAGAAGCCGGCGATGGCGCGCTGCGTCGGCAGTTTGAACTGCTCAAACATCGACTGCACGATGAAGGCCTTTTCGATGCTACCCACAAGCAAGCGTTGCCTGAGCTACCCAGCCAGATCGGCGTAATTACCTCCTCCACTGGTGCAGCGATTCGCGATATTCTCAGCGTGCTCAAGCGCCGCTTCCCCGGCATCCCCGTGCTGATTTATCCCGTGCCAGTACAAGGCACCGAGGCACCGCCGGCCATTGTCGCTGCCCTGCAAACCGCGCAAAAACGCAACGAATGCGATCTGCTGATCCTCGCCCGCGGCGGTGGTTCGCTGGAAGATCTGTGGGCCTTTAACGATGAGGCCGTGGCTCGCGCTATTTTTACCTGTGACATTCCGCTGGTGAGCGCCATCGGCCACGAAGTGGACTTCACCATCGCCGATTTTGTTGCCGACCTGCGCGCCCCCACGCCCTCCGCCGCCGCCGAACTGGTGAGCCCGGACCGTGACGAGTGGCGCAGCACCTTTGCCAGCTGGCAACAGCGCCTGCGACGTAGTTGGCAGGGGCGCATGGCCCAACAACGCCAGCACTTGAACTGGCTGCAACGCCAGTTGAAACATCCCGGCCAACGCCTGCGCGAACGCGCACAACGGCTGGACGAACTGGAACAGCGCCTCAACCTGGCGCAACAGGCGCGGCTGCGCCAACAGCAAGCCCGACTAAACACCCTGTCTGCCCGCCTTCACGGTCACTCTCCGGCACAGCGCCTGAAGGAAATGCGCCTGCACCTGGACAAGTTGCAACACGCCAGCCGCAGCGCCATCACCACAAATTTGGCACAACATCGCGCCCGCCTCGACAACCTCGGCCGTGCGCTCAATGCGATTAGCCCGCTGGCCACCCTGGGGCGCGGTTACGCCATCGTGCAAAGGGCCGATGGCACGGTGATTCGTGCGGCGCGAGAGGTGGCCTTGGGCGACGCCATCACTACCCGACTCGGTTCCGGCCAGCTCCAGTGTCGCGTCGACGCGGTGCTCGAGGATTAAAACCATGGGCAAACCACAACTCCGCCTGACACTGCTGCTCTGCCTGCTCTTGCCCAACTCGTTGCCGGCGGCTCCCGCAGACAACCCTCTGCCCCACACTGCTGCCGTGCCCGGCGGTATCGTTACCGTGGATTTGGGGCCAGCCAAGGGCAGCGCGCCCACCGCACACTTCAATAAAAAACCCGTCATGGTGCTGCAGGCTAATGGGCACTGGCAGGCCGTGGTGGGTATTCCGCTCGCAACAAAATCTGGCGAACATCAACTTCAGGTCGCGGGTCGCCCGGCCATTGATTTTCAGGTCAGCACCAAAAAATATGCCGAGCAGCGAATCACCATCAAAAACAAACGCAAGGTAAATCCCAACAAAGAGGACATAAAGCGCATCCGTGGTGAACGCGGGCGCATCAACGCCGCACTGCGTCACTGGCAACAACAGGCCAGCGTGGAGACCCGCTTCACCCTGCCGGTGGTCGGTCGGCTCAGCAGCCCCTTTGGCCTACGTCGGTTTTTCAACGAACAGCCACGCAAACCGCACAGCGGCATCGACATCGCCGCGCCGGCAGGCACGCCCATCGTCGCCCCCGCCGCAGGACGAGTGATCGAGGACGGGGAGTTTTTCTTCAACGGGAATTCGGTATTCATCGACCACGGTCAGGGGCTGGTAACCATGTACTGCCACATGAGCCGCATCGATGTGAAACCAGGGCAAATCGTCAACCGCGGCGAGGTCATCGGCGCCGTAGGCCAGACCGGTCGTGTCACCGGCCCGCATTTACACTGGAGCGTGAGCCTCAATGATGCGCGAGTAGACCCGAGCCTGTTTTTTGATGACCTCGACAGCCTGTTCACCGCCAACACGCCCCACCCCACCGACAGTGTTCACTTCAAAAAATAGACCCATGAAGTTCTTTGCTTCGCTTGGCCTGATTCTGCTCACGATTATGGCAAGCGGTTGTGCCAGCCTTGGTGATGGGAAAACCAATGCAAACAGGGACACAGCTAACGATACCGAGCCACAAGATCCTTTCGAGTCATACAACCGGACTATTTACGCCTTTAATGAGCACTTTGACCAAGCGGTGGCCAAACCCGTGGCACAGGCCTACCAGAACGTGATGCCCAACTGGGCCGACAAGGGCATCACCAATTTTTTCAGCAACCTGAATGATGTCATCGTACTTGCCAACGATCTCTTGCAGTTCAAATTAAAGCAGGCCGCCTCGGACACGGCACGCATCGCATTCAATACCACCGCTGGCCTGTTCGGCTTTATCGACGTCGCCTCGCACATGGACTTGCCTCGACACAAGGAAGACTTTGGGCAAACCCTGGGCTACTGGGGCATCCCCAGCGGCCCCTATTTTGTGCTGCCGTTTTTGGGGCCGAGCAGCCTTCGCGATACCGCCGGCCTGGGCGTTGATTACGCATATGTTGATCCCGTGCTCAACAATGTTGACCACCACACCTCTCGCAATGGCCTGTTCCTCGTCAATTTCATCGACACCCGGGCAGACCTTCTGGGCGTTAGCCGACTGCTGGAAACTGCCGCGTTAGATCCTTACATCTACACCCGCGAAGCCTATCTGCAAAGACGGCAATATTATGTGTACGATGGCGACCCACCAATGGATGACTTTGAAGACGAATAAACCATGAAAAATATCATCGATGCCAAAGTTGAGTTTTATTTTCGCGGCGAGCTTTTTATCGCTACGGCAAACATCGAACTGGATTCGCTCGTTAATCGTGAAACCGGTCTGCCACAACTTCACCAGATTCTCGCCCAGCGCAACAATATTGACCTGATGTCCTACCACTACGAAATTATGCTGGAGGAAAACGTGCTCATCACCAATGCACAGGGGCTAGTGGAAGCATTTGTTGCAGAAGGGCAATTAGATGAGGTCGCTTTCGTAGCGGCCTGGTTCGAACAAAAAATGCTTAACCAACTGCAAGCCATCGCTCAACAGCATTTAGCGGTTGATGATTTACAGAAAAACCCCAAACTGAAAGCAGCGTTAACGGCGGCGTTTAGATTGGGAAAAGACGCAGCTTAGGGTCGTTACTCGCGCCCCGGAAACACCACCAAAACCTTTCTCTTTACTGATTGTCACGCAATTGAATTTGCGTGTTGAGATCGGCAATAATTTTTTCCGCACTAAATGCTTGCATGCACGCGGCAGTGGTACTGGCTTGACCGTGGTAGTCGCAGCGTTTTTTATAACAAGGTGCGCAGTTGAAATCTTCAGCAACATGATGGATTTGGTATTCGCCAAAGGCGCCGATCAATTGATCATCGGTTGGACCATACAAACTCACCGAGGGCAATGAAAGCATTCCGGCAATGTGTGCCAGTCCGGTATCGCAACAGACAGCTCCACGGGCGTTATTCATTACCGCAGCAATTTCTGACAGGGATAACTTGGGCAAGGCCACGGCGTGTTTACTGCTCGCCGCCAGTCGTTGTGCACGCCGGTATTCCTGATCGTTGCCACACGGTAGCAGCAGCGAATAACCGGCATCGGCCAGTTGTTGAATCAACGCCAGCCAATGACTTTCTGGCCATAATTTGGTATCCCAACTGGCATTATGCACCAACACCAAATAATTTTCGGGTAATTCCATGGCCGGTAATTTAAGCCGCGACAAATCAATTCCGTAGTCCGCTGGAGTCTCGGGCAGCGGGTAACCGAGCACCTCGGCAAACAACTGGCGTTGACGGGCAATCGCATGTTGTCGTAAGGGAATGTGATATTTTTCTGCATACGCCCAGTGGGCGGGATATTCTCTGGCCGTCTGTCGATCACAGCCGGCCACCTTGCCACGTCGCAAGAAACTGATGAACGCGCTTTTTAAATTATTTTGTGCGTCAAACATCACATCGTATTGATCACGATTAAGCTGCGCATAAAATTGTGCGAATTCACCTTGCAACCAGGTTTGGCGTTTGTTTTTTTTCCAGCGTCGATGGGCCGTTTTAATCACCCGATCTACGTTCGGATGCCAGCCAGGAATTTCTGCGAAACCTTCGTCCACCACCCAGTCGAATTGAATGTCTGGATAAACCGTTGCTGCATCGGTGATGGCCGGTAAGGCATGAGTGAGATCACCCATTGAGGTGAGTTTTATTAATAATGCTTTCATCGGGTCTGTTTTTATTGCGTCTAACTTAGCCAAACCAGATGTTGCCAAAACGGTTGGTGACAACAACAGTTTTAAACTAGGTCATACTTTTGCTTGAAAAAAATGATTTTATCCGCGAGGTGAAACCATGACGATTATGGTGCTTTACAACCGCTTTTTGATCGCTGACAAAATTGATTTGAATGGAGCGACGAGTACCCTCAAACGATGGATAGCCGTGCCAGCAGTTGTCGGTCACCTTAAAAGCAAACAGTTTGCCCACCGTGGGGGGTACCTCCGCCACGTAATCATCCATGTCGGTAGCATTGTTCAAAACCCGCAAATTGCCCGTGGGCGCATCCCAGTCAGGGTTCATGTAAATCAACACTGTGGCAAGTTTGGTTTTTGAGTCGGTGTGAATCTTGCCATCGCGTGCGCGGGAAAAGCCGCGGATGGTCACAACCATTGGCCGACCGGTAAGATCCATGTCGAGTTTTTGCTCGATGATTTCACGGAATTGTGGTGAATTTAACTCCGCCAGCAGCTTGTCAGTGGTGGCGCCATATTGAGTATCTTCCAGGATAAAGCTGCCACCAGCATCTTTGGTCGGAAAATCCTGGATAAAATTCTGCGTTTGATTGTCCGCAATCGACTGTTCCACCACAAAGAAGGGGTAGGGCTTGGTTTCGGTTTTGGCGTTTGCAAGCGCCTCAAAATTTAGTACAGAACTCATTTCTCAATGACTCAATAGCGAATTAACCGCGCTATTATAACGGGTTGGAGAGGACTTGCGAGTATAGAAAGTAGAAACGCCTCGTCGGGATACACAGCCTCTGACTCCGCCCGCCTCGCTCTTCACCCCGACG